>NZ_JBFBBQ010000041.1:0-79994 GCF_040682775.1 Amycolatopsis sp. NPDC051106
CCCGTGCTCGCATCGGTCTCACTCCGGACTCATTCCTGGCGCCGGACGCCAGGAATGAGTCATTCACTGCATCGGAGGCGACCCGGCGCGGGGCCGGCAACCGGCCTCGCGTGGCGCCGCAGCCAAGCGAGGCCGCCCCGGCAAGGTGGCACCCCGGTTCCGCAGGTCAGCCGGCCGGGAGGATCCTTCCGCGGACCTCGCCGAAGCCGATGCGTGAGCCGTCCGCGCCCGGGGCCGTGCCCGTGATCACCACCTCGTCGCCGTCCAGAAGGAAGCTGCGCTCCTCGCCCTTGACCGTCAGGGGCTCCTTGCCGCCCCAGCTCAGCTCGAGGAACGCGCCGCGCTGGTGCTTCTCCGGGCCCGAGATCGTGCCGGAGCCGTACAGGTCGCCGGTGCGGGACGACGCGCCGTTGATCGTCAGGTGGGCCAGCATCTGCGCCGGTGACCAGTACATCTCGCGGTACGGCGGGCGGCTGACCTCTTCGCCGTTCCACTCCACGACCAGCTCGACGTCCAGCCCCCACGGGCGGCTCTCCCGCAGGTACGGCAGCGGCTCCGGGTCCTGGCCCGGCAACGGGATCCGCGCGGCTTCCAGCGCGAGGATCGGGACGACCCACGCCGAGACCGACGTCGCGAAGCTCTTGCCCAGGTTCGGGCCCAGCGGCACGTACTCCCAGGCCTGGATGTCGCGCGCGGACCAGTCGTTGAGCAGCACCGCGCCGAACACGTGCCGCGCGAAGTCGTCCGGGGCGATCGGGGTGTTCAGCGGCGTGCCCGTGCCGACGACGAAACCCAGCTCCGCCTCGATGTCCAGGCGGGTGCTCGGGCCGAACACCGGCGCCGGGTCGCCCTTGCGCTGGCCGCTCGGGCGGACGATGTCCGTGCCCGAGACCAGGATCGTCCCCGCGCGGCCGTGGTAGCCGACCGGCAGGTGCTTCCAGTTGGGCAGCAACGGTTCCGCGTCCGGCCGGAACAGCCGCCCGACGTTGGACGCGTGGTGCTCGGACGCGTAGAAGTCGACGTAGTCCGCGACCTCGAACGGCAGGTGCAGCGTGACGCTGTCCACCGCGTGCACGGCGTCGTCCGGGACCTCGCCCGTCACGAGCTCGGTCACCCGCGACCGGACGGCAACCCAGCGGTCGTACCCCTGCGCCATGAACGGGTTCAGCGACGGCGCGGCGAAGACGTCGTCGCCCAGCGCGCGAGCCAGGTCGAGCACGGAGTCCCCGACCCGGACACCGACGCGCGGGGCGTCCCCGCCGGCGGAGAACACGCCGTAGGGCAGGTTGGCGAGCCCGAACGGGGAACCGGCGGGGATGTCGATCGTGGTCATGCCTCTCCTCGGGGCAGCAGGCCGAGGGCGGCCAGCTCGGTCAGGGGGTCGGTGATGCTGCAGGTGCCGAACGACGTGAACCGCGCGCGGACGTCCGGGCTGAGCTCGCGGACGGCGGCGGCGACCACCGCGCCGTCGCGCTCGGCGAGGAGGGCTTCGCCGCGGTCCGGGTCGGCGGCCGCGAGCAGCAGGTTGAGGAAGCCGTGCTGCTCGAACCCGGTCTCCGGGTTGGTGTTGCGCAGCGCGTGGTGCAGCCCGGCGGTGGCCTTGAACGGCACCCCGGCCTCGACGGCGGCCCGGATCGACGCGGCCAGCTCGGCCTCGCCGGGGTACAGGTCCGCGCGGACGCCGCCGGTGCGGAACTTCGCGCGGTGGCCCGTTCCCGCGAGCGCCCGCAGGAGCGCCCCGCGGCGGTCGTCTCGCGGGATCTCGACGTACACCGGCGCGGTGGCGGCGGAAATCGCGTCGAGCATCTCGGCCGGCGCCCAGCCGTCCGGCACGGCGATCTCCAGGGCCTGCAGGTCCACGGGCAGCGTCTTGACGGCGTCGAGGACGGCCGGCAGCCGGACGGGGCCGCCGGGCAGCGTCACCGAGACCGGCAGCGGCGTCTCGCGCGGCCCGAGCAAGTCGCCCAGCGCGTCGAGGGCCGGGGCCGCGAGCACCAGCGGGCCGACGAGGTCGGTGTACCAGGCCCGCTCGTAGGCGTCGTGCGCGGCGATCGCGTCCGGCAGGGGCGCGAGGCCGGGCGGGAACACCGCGGCGTCGTCGCAGAGGCCGGCGAAGAGCGCGGGGATCACGCGACCGGCCCCCGTCCGGCCCAGGTCCACGCGTAGCCGGGGGCTTCGCTCGCCAGGCCGCCTTCGCCGAGTTCGAGCGGGCGGAAGGTGTCGACCATGACGGCCAGCTCGTCGAAGAACTCCGCGCCGAGGGAGCGTTCGACCGCGCCGGGCTGCGGGCCGTGGCTGTGCCCGCCCGGGTGCAGGCTGATCGAGCCCTGCGTGATGCCGGATCCCTTGCGGGCCTCGTAGTTCCCGCCGCAGTAGAACATCACCTCGTCGGAGTCCACATTGGAGTGGTAGTACGGCACCGGCACCGCGAGGGGGTGGTAGTCGACCTTGCGCGGGACGAAGTTGCAGATGACGAAGTTGTGGCCTTCGAACACCTGGTGCACGGGCGGCGGCTGGTGCACGCGGCCGGTGATCGGCTCGAAGTCGGCGATGTTGAACGTGTATGGGTAGAGGAACCCGTCCCAGCCGACGACGTCGAAGGGGTGCGTCGGATAGACGTACCGGGTGCCGGTGATGCCGCGCGAGCCGCGGTGCTTGACCAGCACGTCGACGTCCTCGCCCTCGGCCAGGAACGGCTCTTCGGGACCGTGCAGGTCACGCTCGCAGTACGGCGCGTGCTCCAGCAGCTGGCCGAAGCGGGACAGGTAGCGCTTCGGTGGCGTGATGTGCGAGTTCGCTTCGATGACGTACGCGCGCAGCGGCTCGTCGCCGGCCGGCACCCAGCGGTGCGTGGTGGCGCGCGGCAGGATCACGTAGTCGCCCTGACGGGCGTCCAGCACGCCGAACACCGTCTCGACCCGCGCCTGGCCGGACTCGACGTACACACACTCGTCGCCGACGGCGTTGCGGTAGAGCGGCGACGCCTCCCCCGCCGCGACGTAGGAGATGCGCACGTCGCCGTTGCCCAGGACCAGCCGCCGGCCCGTGACGACGTCGGCGCTCTTCCAGTCCTGGCCCGCGAACAGCTCGTGCAGCTTCAGGTGGCGTGGCAGGAGCGGGCGGTTCTCGGTGAGCGTCTGGTCCGGCAGCTCCCACGGCGTCGCGCCGACGATCGCCGACGGCACCCCGCGGTGGTAGAGCAGCGACGAGTCCGACGAGAAGCCCTCCTCGCCCATCAGCTCCTCGGAGTACAGCCCGCCCTCGGGGGCGCGGTGCTGGGTGTGCCGCTTCGGCGGGATGGTCCCCGCTCGGCGGTAGTACGCCATGGTTCGCCTCCTGACCGATCCGGCCAATGTAGTTCATATCTTTACTATCTCCTGGGCAGAGTAGTCCGCCGCCCGCCTCGCTGGAAGGGTCAGCCGAGCCGACGAGGCCGCAGTTTCCTGCTCAGCGCCGGCCCCTAGCGGCGACTGCGGGTGTCGGCCGCCGCGCGGCCGGTGATCAGCTTGCCCAGCAGCATCACCAGGATCCGCTGCTCCTCCTCGGTGAGGGCGTCCGTCCAGCCGAACTCGCGCTCGTTGTGCTCCTGGAACACCGAAACCATCTCTTCGCGGCCGGCCGGCGTCAGCGACAGCTGGACCGAGCGGCCGTCACGCTCGTCCGGGACGCGGTCGAGCAGCCCGTCCGCGACGAGCGGCTTCATCAGGTTGGACACGGCCGCCCGGCTCATCCCGGTGAGCCGGGCGGCGCTCTTCGGCTCCAGCGGCCCGGCCAGCCAGACCACGAACAGCAGCCGGAACGCCGACCACGACCGGCCGCGCGGCCGGTGCACCGCGGCCTCCAGGTCGTAGGTGACCAGGTCCGAGGCCCGGTTGAGGGTCAGCAGCACCTCGGTGGCCAACTGGTGCCGGAAGCCGTACTCCGTCGCGAGCCGGCGGTTGGCCAGCTCGACGAACGACCAGAAGTCCAGCTCCTCTTCCATCGGAGCACCTTAACAAATAGTCAAACTCGAAACTGGTTGTGCTAGCGCATCGGGCCCCACAGAGCCGAGACCCAGGCAACCCAGCCCCAGTCCCACGCAACCCAGACCCCGCGCAACCCCGATCCGAAGCCAGAACACGGCCGGCGGCGCCGGGTCAAGGCATCTTTCCCGCCTTGACGCGGTGTCGCCGGCCGTAGTCACAATCGGGCTTCGGGGTTGCGGAGACAGCTTTTCGCTACGGGTCGAGCCTAGAGCGAGCCGCCAGCCTCAGACACGCGTTTGCCCACGCGCCAAGGTTTCCGACAGCGCGTGAGCCTCCCGCAGCAACAAAGCCCCCAGCTGCGGAATCCGCTCACCCCCAAACCGATGCGCAACACCAGTCAAGGTAAGCGCCCACCGCGGCGCCCCACCCTGATCGAACACGGCCGCCGCAAGCCCCCAACTCCCCTCGACCACCAGCCCCGGATTAACCGCATACCCCTGCATCCGAGTCGCCGCAATATGCCGCCGAATCTCACCGACCGAGTGCTGAGGCCCGTGAGCAGCAGCCAGGTCCACCCGCGCCAGATACTCATCAACCTCCCGATCAGGCAGATGAGCAAGCACCACCATCCCGGCCGAAACAACCCCCAGCGGAAACCGCGCCCCCTCAAAGAGAACATGACTCCGAATGGGAAAAGCACCATCCTCCCGAATCAAACAGATCGTCTCTTCCCCACGCCGAGCCGAGAAGAACGCGCTCTCCCCCGTAGCCAAAGCGAGCCGCCGAACCACCGGCAGAGCAGCCTCCGTCACGTCATAGCGCCGAGCTGCGGCCACGCCGAGGAAGTACAGCTCCGGCCCCAAAACCCAATGATCGATCTCCCGCTCCACCAACCCGACGCTCTGCAACGACGTCAGCAACCGATGCACGGTCGGCCGCGGCAGCCCCGCTTCCCGGGCGACGGCAGTCGTCGTCGCCCCACCGGGCTCATGGACCGCGACCGCGCGCAACACCCGATGAGTCCGCCCGACGAGGTCTACCGGTGTGTCCACTCAGTGAACACTACCCCACCCACATCGACCGTGAGACGAACAATCACCTGGTCAAGCGCGTTCACTGGTTGACCACCTCGGAGAGATCCAGTCTGATGTCGGCCATGGACAAGGTGATCGTCTCGGCCGCGGAGGCCGTCGCCGACATCCCCGACGGCGCCACCCTCGCGGTGGGCGGCTTCGGGATGTGCGGTGTGCCCGCCGTTCTCGTCCACGCGCTGTTCGAGGCGGGGACCGCGGACCTCGAAGTGGTTTCGAACAACGCCGGCGTCGACGGCTGGGGCCTGGGGATCCTGCTCGGCGCCCGGCGGCTGCGCCGGGTCGTCGCCTCCTACGTCGGGGAGAACAAGGAGTTCGCGCGCCAGTACCTCGGCGGCGAGCTCGAGGTCGAGCTGACCCCGCAGGGCACGCTCGCCGAACGGCTGCGCGCCGGCGGCTCCGGCATCCCCGCGTTCTTCACCGCCACCGGGGCCGGCACCCAGGTCGCCGACGGCGGCCTGCCGTGGAAGTACGACACCGCCGGCGCCGTCGAGAAGGCGAGCCCGCCGAAGCAGAAGCAGAGCTTCGACGGCAAGGAGTACGTCCTCGAGCGCGCGATCGTCGCCGACTTCGGGCTGGTCCGCGCGTGGCGCGGCGACCGGCACGGGAACCTCGTCTTCAAGGACGCAGCCCGCAACTTCAACCCGCTGGCCGCGATGTCCGGCCGCGTCACGATCGCCGAGGTCGAGCAGCTGGTCGAGCCCGGCGAGCTCGACCCGAACGACGTCCACCTGCCGGGCGCGTACGTGCACCGCGTGGTGGCGCTGACGCCGGAGCAGGCCGCGGACAAGCCGATCGAAAAGCGCACTGTGCGCACCGGAACGGAGGCCGGCTGACATGGCGTGGAACCGCGACGAAATGGCCGCCCGCGCCGCCGGCGAGCTGCGCGACGGCGACTACGTCAACCTCGGGATCGGCCTGCCGACCCTGGTGCCCAACCACGTGCCCGACGACGTCGAACTCGTGCTGCAGTCGGAGAACGGCATCCTCGGCGTGGGGCCGTACCCGGAAGAGGACGCCGTCGACCCGGACCTGATCAACGCGGGCAAGGAAACCGTCACCGTCCGGAAGGGCGCGTCGTTCTTCGACTCGGCGTTGTCCTTCGGGATGATCCGCGGCGGCAAGATCGACGCGGCCATCCTCGGCGCGATGCAGGTCTCCGCGGCGGGCGACCTCGCGAACTGGATGATCCCGGGCAAGATGGTCAAGGGCATGGGTGGCGCGATGGACCTGGTCCACGGCGCGAAGAAGGTCATCGTGCTGATGGAGCACGTCGCACGCGACGGCTCGCCCAAGATCGTCGACGAGTGCACGCTCCCCTACACCGGCCGCGGCGTCGTCCAGCGGATCATCACCGACCTGTGCGTCCTCGACGTCACCGCCGACGGGCTCGAGCTCGTCGAACTCGCCCCGGGCGTGGATTTCGAGCAGGTGCGGAAGCAGACCGTGCCGCGGATCCGCGTCCCCTGAGCCGGGCGCCGGCTCAGCGCGCGTTCTGGTGCTCGGAGCCGGTGTCGAAATGGCGGTCGAGGTACTGCTCCGGCGGCAGCGGGCTGTCGCGCAGCAGCGAGAACACCTCGGTGCCGGGCCGCAGGACTTCCTCCCCGGTCGCGTAGGCCTGCGCGAGCCCGAGGTAGGTCACCCCGCTGTTCGCCGCATACTCCCCGGCCTCCGCCTCGGCCCGGGCCAGGGCCGTGGCGAAGTCGGCCGCCCGCCACACCGTGATCCGCTCTTCGTACGGCCGCCCCTCGGCTTCGGTCCACTGGAAGACGCACCGCACCGCGTACCACTCATCCGCCATGACGCCATCTTCTCCGGCCGGTCCGGGAAGCGACTCAACCCCGGGCGGCCGTCGCGCGTGTGAACGACGGACACCGCCGACCGAGTGTTGATTCTCTGGTGGTTTCTGAGTTGTTACGTTTGTCTGTGTTCCGTGTTATGTTCGATTTTCGAGCCCGCGGTAGTGCGTCCCCGCCCGAGGAGTCCGATGCGCCGTCTCGCCGTCCTGGTTCTCGCGCTGCTCTGCACGATCCCCTTGGCGCCGGCGGCGAGCGCCGCCGTCGCGCCCAAACCGCCGCCGCTGTCGACGCCGTGGACCTCGCAGGTCAGCACCACCGATCCGCTGCCCGAATACCCGCGCCCGCAGATGACGCGGCCCGACTGGCAGTCGCTCAACGGGGAGTGGGAGTTCCTCAACCCCGCCACCGGCGCGGGCGGCAGCGTCGACCGCTACGCCGCGCCGCCCCTCGGCCAGACGCTGCCCGAGCGCATCCTCGTGCCCTACCCCGTCGAGTCGGCGCTGTCGGGCATCATGCGCAACGACAACCGCGACCTGATGTTCTACCGCCGCACCTTCACCGTGCCGCAGGCCTGGGCCGGCCGGCACGTGCAGCTGCACTTCGGCGCCGTCGACTACGAAGCCACCGTGTGGGTCAACGGCGTCCAGGTCGCCACGCACAAGGGCGGCTACGACCGGTTCGAGGCCGACATCACCGCGCGGCTCACCGGCGGCACCAACGAGATCGTCGTCCGCGTCTACGACCCGACCGACGGCCGCGGCGAGAAGCAGCCGCTGGGCAAGCAGGTCAACAATCCCGCGGGCATCTTCTACACACCGACGTCCGGAATCTGGCAGACCGTCTGGCTCGAGCCGACCGCCCCGACGTCGATCTTCTCCGTCGACATCTACCCCAACCTCGCGAACAACACCGCCCGCGTCCGGGTGTTCGGCCGTGGCGACGTCGGCGGGTACTCCGTGCTCGCCGAGTCGATGACCGGCGGCGCCGTCGTGGGCAGCGCGACCGGCGGCTTCACCGAGTTCTCCGTGCCGGTGCCGGACGCGCGGCGGTGGTCACCCGACGACCCGTTCCTCTACGACCTGCGGGTGTCGCTGCGCAACTCCGCGGGGACGACGGTCGACCAGGTCATCAGCTACTTCGGCATGCGCGAGGTCGGCACCAAGAACGTCAACGGCGTGGTGCGCCCGACGCTCAACGGCGAGTTCGTGTTCCAGATCGGCACGCTGGACCAGGGTTTCTGGCCCGACGGCCTGTACACCGCGCCGACCGACGCGGCGCTGGCGTCGGACCTGCAGAAGCACAAGGACCTCGGCTTCACCATGGTCCGCAAGCACATCAAGGTGGAGCCGGCGCGGTGGTACTACTGGGCCGACCGCCTCGGATTGCTGGTGTGGCAGGACATCCCGTCGACGCTGAGCACCGACTCCAGCCGGACCCCGGCGCAGATCGCCGAGTTCGAGACCGAAGCCCGCGAGATCGTCGACGAACACCGCTTCTCCCCCGCCGTCGTGACCTACGTGCCCTTCAACGAAGGCTGGGGCGAGTGGAACCTGGACGACACCAAGCGGGTCACGACCAGCCTGGAGAGCTACGACCCGACCCGGTTGATGAACCCGCACAGCGGCATCAACTGCTGTTCCGCCAAGGGTGACCCGGGCACCGGTGACCTCCTCGACTGGCACGTCTACACCGGACCGGACGCATCCCGGCCGACCGCGACCCGGGCGTCCGTGCTCGGCGAGTTCGGCGGGCTCGGGCTGCGCAGCCCCGGCCACGAATACAGTCCCAACGGCCAGTTCTTCGCCTACGAGCAGATGACGAGCGCCGAGCAGCTCAACGACCGCTACACCGGCATGGTCCGGGACGTCCGGCAGCTGATGACCGCGAAGGGTGTCTCGGCGTCCGTCTACACCGAGATCACCGACGTCGAAGGGGAATACAACGGCCTGTTCACCTACGACCGGCGGGTGCAGAAGGTCGACACCGCCCGCGTCCGCGCGGCGCACGCCGACCTGATCGCCGCGTCGAAGAACCTGAACGCCGCCGTGCCGCTGACGCTCGGGCACGTCCGGTCGTTCCGGGTGACCACCCCCGGGTTCACCGACCGGTACCTGCGGCACGCGGACTCCTTCGCCCGCACTGACATCCTGACCACGGGCAGCGCCGACGGACCACGGCAGGACGCCTCGTTCCGGACCGTCGCCGGGCTCGCGGACCCGCGCTGCTTCTCGTTCGAGTCCGTCAACATCCCCGGCAAGTACCTGCGCCACGCCGACGGCCGGGTCCGCATCGACGGCGACACCGGCGGGACGTTCGCCGCCGACGCCACCTGGTGCACCCGGCCGGGACTCGCCGCCGGCGGGACGTCGTTCGAGGCGCTGAACCTCCCCGGCCGGTACCTGCGGCACTACAACGACAACGTGTACCTGGCCCAGAGCGGCGGCCCGAACCCTTGGGACACCGCGACGAGCTTCGCCGCCGACGCGACGTGGAACGTCTCGGCGCCGGCCCTGTGGCGCAGCTCGGTTCCCCTCGCCGTCAACGCGCGGCAGTCGCTGCGGGTGACGACGTGGGGGTACACCGACCGGTACCTGCGGCACGCCGGCGGCCTCGCCTACACCGCGGTCGTGAACAGCGGCAGCAGTGCGTTGCTCAAGCAGGACGCCACCTACACCGTGCGGCGCGGGCTCGCGGACTCTTCGTGCTACTCCTTCGAGTCGGTGAACTACCCCGGGCAGTTCCTGCGCCACCAGGACGGCCGCGTCCGCAACTCACCGGACGACGGCACGGCCCTGCTGCGCGCCGACGCGACGTTCTGCGCCCGGCCCGGTCTCGGCGGCACGGGCGTGACGTTCGAGTCGCTGAACATCCCGGGCGCGTTCCTGCGGCACTTCGACTCCCAGGTCTACATCGCTTCGGGCGGCGGCACGGGTTCCGACCGGCCCCAGACGGTGACGGCCGACAGCAGCTGGACCGTCGCAGCACCCTGGGCCCCGTAAGCCCAGTTGCCGGAGAGCTGAAGGGCACCTTCAGCTCTCCGGCAGCCGGCGGCGTTCGCGCAGGCGGGCCAAGTCCTCGCGCATCTCCACCGGCAGGAGCTCGGCCATCTGTTCCGGCCGCAGCGGCAGGTCGAGCAGGCTGAGCTTCACCCGGCTGCGCTGCGCGTGCCGCCCGGGGTCCAGGCGGACGACCTGCGCCGTGTCCGGGCGCAGCGTCGCGGTCAGCGGGGTGGCGGGATCCAGCGGCCGCCACGCGTTGCCGTCGACGCGCAGCATCGGTGGGGCACTGCGGGCCGCGCAGCGCAGCGTGACGACGTCGCGGGCGGGCAACACGATCGAGCGGCTGACGCCCGACATCGACGCCACCGGTGTCACCGCGAGCACCTCCGCCGCCGGGGAGATCACCGGGCCGCCGGCGGCGTAGTTGTAGGCGGTGGAGCCGGTCGGGGTGCTCAAGATCAGCGCGTCGCAGCGGTAGTAACCGAACTGGGCGCCGTCGACGAGCAGGTCGACCTCCACCGTCGCGCCGGGCTCGGCCCCGCCGACGACGACGTCGTTGAACGCGACCGCGGCCGCGTCGCCCTCCGCCAGGGTGATGCAGCTGTGCGGCTCGATCTCGAAATCCCCGGTGTGCATCCGTTCGAGCGCCCCGGCGAGCTCGGACGGCGCGATCTCGACCAGGAAGCCGACGGTGCCGTAGTTCACCCCGAGCACCGGCACCGGCCGCTCGACGGCCAGCCGCATCGCGCCCAGCATCGTGCCGTCACCGCCGAGGCTGACGACGGCGTCCACCCCGGCCGCGAACTCGGCGTCGGGCACCACCGGCACGCCGGCCCCGACCTGCGCCGCGTCGGCTTTCCGCACCACGAGCTCGACTCCGTGGCGCGAGGCGTACGAGACGAGCACCTCGACCGACTCGTGCACCGGCTTCCGCGGGTGCGCCACCACCCCGACACGCGTGATCTCCGAACCTGCCATGTGATCCATTGTGGCCGTCCGGTGATCGGAACGCGAAAATCCGCCCGAGCCCTTCCGGCGGCACTAAAGTCGGGGCATGAGGCTGCTGCCCGCGTTCGTCGCCACCGTTCTGCTCGCCGGGTGCTCGGCCGGGACCACCGGCACGCCGTCTCCCGCCCCGGCGACACCGGCTTCGGCGACGTCGTCGGCGGAATCCAGTGCTCCCCCGGCCCAGCCGCACAAGCTCGAGGTCAAGATCGAGGGGACGGCCGTCCTGATCACGCTGACCTACACCATCGACGGCGAAACCAGGGAAGAGAAGAACGTCAAGCTCCCCTGGAGCCGGACGTTCAGCTTCCCGGCCCACTCCGGCAAGCACACCTACAACGTCGTCATGCGCTCCGGCGGCGGCGAGGTGAACGCGACGGCCACAGTGGACGGACAGCCCTGGGGCCAGAGCCGCGGCAGCGGGGACGGCGAGTCGACCCAGTCGCTCAACGGCGACTTCAGCGACTGAAGCTTTCCGAACGCGACAGCGACCGGGTTCCGCAGTCAGACCTCGCGCACCGACTCCACTTCGAACCCGGCCAGCACGACCCGCGCGGAGCAGCGGCTGTGCCCGGAGGCGATCGACGGCAGCCGGCGGACGACGACCTCGTAGCGCCGGGCTCCCCCGGTCACCAGCACCTTCCGGACGTCGCCGCGGGGGTCCTCGTCGGTCGCCAGCACCGCGTCGAGGCCGCGCAGGCCGGTGCGGCCGCGGATCTCGATCTCGGCGAACTGCGCCCACGGGCTCTCCGCCGACGTCCGGCCGCGCAGGTGTTCCAGGCGGACGTTCCCGCTCAGCGCTTCCTTGGCGACGAGCTCGGCCTCGGTCACCGCGAGGCTGCCGTGGAGGTAGCCGTCGGGCACCGTCAGCAGGTTGCCGGCCCAGCGGTCGCCGCCGACGTGGCTGACCTCCCAGACCTGGCCGGGGTGGTTCTGCGCCAGCCCGGTCACCACCGGGCGCCCGAAGACGGCGCAGCACATGTCCTTGCTGCCGTGCGTGCAGACGAGGAAAAGCGGCCCGGACACCGGCTCGCCGTGCCCGTCGCGCCCCGCGGCGACGGCTTCGAGATCGAGGTGGGCGAGTTCGCCGAGGTCGGTGACGTCGAGCCGTTCGAGCCAGCGGTGTCCCGGCCGGCCACTGGCGACGTAGACCGCGCGCGGGGCGCCCGGGACCCGCGCGTGGCGGCCGGGCTTGCGGATGAGCAGGGGCCGGAGGCCGGCGTCGCGGGCCGCGTCGAGCCGGCCGGCGGGCAGTACTTCGGCCAGCACGTCTTCGAGAGCGTCCGGCGCCCAGGACCCCGGCTGCTCGATGAGCAGCCACGACGTCATGTGCGCGGCGGTCCCGGCGGGCTCGCCGCCGAGCTCACGGGTCAGCGCGGCGCACGCGGGCACCGCGGTCCGGCCGGGAGAGCAGGTTCCCGCCTCAGCCATCACCTCTGACTTAGGCATGCCTAAGCGTACCCGATTACGCGCGCGCCAACCCCCCTGATGTGACCCGCTCGGCGGTCACCACGCCCGATCGTGCGCTGAGCGGTCACCGAGCGGACCGGAACGGCGTCACGCCCGCGCGACGAGCCCCTGGGTGACCAGCTCGCCCAGCAGCGCCCGGACCGTGGCCCGGTCCACACCCGGCGCGGCGTCCGCCAGCACCTTGAACGGCTGCGGCGTGCCCCCGAGCAGCGCGGCCAGCACCGGCCGCGCGGGAGCCGCGAAGACCAGGCGCTTCCCGGCGCCGACCAGGGCCACCGTGCCCTCGCCGTCGGCTAGCGCGGCACGCGGGGCGAGCAACCGGACCTCGAAGTCTTCGTCCGGTGGCAGCAGCTCCGCCGTGGCCGCCCACGGCAGGCCGACGCGGGTCTGCGCGGGAGCCTGGGCGTCGCGGTCGGCCAGGAACCGGTCGACGAGGTCGTCCCCGGCGGTCAGCTCGGCGAGCCGCCGGCGCAGCGCCTCGGCACGCTCGGCCCGCACCTCGGGCCCGGCGAACCGGGGCAGGTCCTCCCGGAACAGCTCGTCGGCCCGCAGCTGGTCGGCCAGCCACGCCACCAGGTCCACGCCGGTGGCGGCGTTGAACCCGATCGTCAGGTGCAGCGACTCCTCGCCGACGGCGGACACGTCGTGCCAGTGCCCGCGCGGCAGGTAGAGCACATCGCCGTCTTCCAGCAGGAAGTCCTCGTACGGCTCGCCCTCGGGGCGGTCCGGCAGCTCGACGTCCCGCTGCAGCGGCGAGCGGCGGGTGACGCCGTGCAGGCGCCAGCGCTTGCGCCCGGAGAGCTGGATGATGAACGCGTCGTGGTCGTCCCAGTGCACGTCGAAGCCGTGCGTGGTGCCCCAGCCCGCGTACAGGTTGACCTGGATCCGCTCGCGCAGGTCGTGCTCCAGCCGGCTCGCCAGCTCCCCGACCCCGTCGACCAGCTCGTTGACCGAGTCGACGACGAGCGTCGCCCCGGCGCGCAGGTGTTCGGCGAAGGGCGCCGAGAGCACGCGCGGCACGAGGCCGTTGCGGCGGGTCGACACCATCTCGGTGTAGGTGTGCGCCGGCACGACGTCGCCGTCGAGCGCCAGGCGCAGCCGGGGGAACTCCAGGCGGTGCTGCCGCAGCACCCGGTCCAGCTCCGGCCACGGGAGGAGACCGGCGAACCGGCCCTTCTCCCCCGGGAACCGCCGCGGCGCCTTCCCGAGGACGTCGGCGAAGAACTGGCCGGCCTCGAGCGGAGCCACGAGGCCGGCCAGTCCGGGAATCTCCGTCACGGAACGGGACAACGGCTAGTCGTTGCCGTCGTTGTCGGCCACCGCACCGTTGGCCTTGCCCCGATCCACCGCGGCCGTCAGCGTTTCCACGCCGAGCAGCAGGCCACTGGCGGGCATCTCGTTGTGGGCGGCGTTCTCCTGAGCCATCCGGACCTCGCAAACGTCGACGACAGGGATTCCCACGCTACGTGAGAAACCCCGGATCGGGCATAGGTCATTTAGGTTGTCTCGGAGAAGCTGGCCCCTCGTGCGGAACCACCGGGCCGGCCGGACGTCCCTGGAGTGATCCCGTTCACTCGGACGGAAGGACCGCGGGTTGTCCCTCTCGACGTGCCAGGTGCCGGCCGAGGCGATCCCCGACGAGGCGGCGGGCAAGCCGCCGCGGCGGTGGTGGTTCGCGCTCGTGGTGGTCGCGCTGCTCGCGCAGATGGCGATCGCGATGCTCACGACGGCCGTCGAGCAGTCCCCGACCATCGACGAGCCGGTCTACGCGGGCACGGCGGTGGTCTACCTGGAGCAGCACAGCCTGCGGTACAACCCGGAGCACCCGCCGCTGGGCAAGCTGATCATCGCGACCGGACTGGCCTTCGCCGGCGCGCACCTCGATCCCGCGTTCACCGGCGACCAGACGCAGCTCGGCCGCCGCGTGCTGTACGAGTCGGGCGCCGACCCGGGCCGGCTGCTGCTGGCGGCGCGGCTGCCGGTGATCGTGCTGACGCTCCTGTTCGGACTGGTCGTCTTCGCGTTCGCGCGCGACCTGACCGGCCCGGCCGGCGGCGTGACGGCCCTGGCTCTGTACGCGTTCTCACCCGACCTCATCGCGCACGGGTCGTTGGCGACCCTCGACGTGCCGGTGGCCGGGTTCCTGCTGACGTCGGTCTGGCTGGCGTGGCGGGCCCGCCGTCGTCCCGTCTTTTACCTCCCGCTCGCGGGGCTGGCCCTGGGTGCGGCGGTGGCCACGAAGATGAGTGCGCTGGCCGCGGTGCCGGTGCTGCTGCTCCTGGCCGCGCTGTCCGCCTGGCAGGCCCATCGGGGCGATCGTCCACAAAGGATCGTCCACGCCGTGGCGGCGGCGGCCGGCGTGGCCCTGATCGCGGTCGCCGTCGTGTGGGCCGCCTACCTCGCCGTGGACCCGCGGCTGCGCTGGGCGGCGCCGCCGGACCTGCCGGCCGTCCACGGACTGCGCTCGCTCGCCGACCGGCTGCCGCTGCCCCGGCCGTACCTCGACGGGATGCGCGTCCAGTTCGGCTTCGAAGACCGGACGTGGAGCACCTTCCTGCTCGGCACGTACCACCCCGGTTCGCTGTGGTACTACCTGCCGGTCGCGCTGCTGGTGAAGACGCCGCTGGGCACCCTCGCCCTCGGGTTGGCGGGCGCGGTCGCCCTGGTGGTCCTTCCCCGGCTCCGCCCGGCGGCACCGTACGTTCTCGTCCCCACGGCCGTGCTGCTGGCCGCGGCCATGACCAGCACGCGCGACCTCGGCGTCCGGTACGCACTCTTCGTCCCGATGTTCCTGGCGATCGCGGCGGCGGGCCTCGTCACCCTCCGCCGCAGGTGGGCGCAGGGGGCGGTGGCGGCCCTGGTCGTGTTCGCGGCGGTGAGTTCGCTGCGGACGTTCCCCTACTACCTGCCGTACTCCAACGAGGCGTTCGGCGGCCCGGCCCGGACCCACCTGAACCTGCACGATTCGAACGTCGACTGGGGCCAGGACCTGCGCCGGCTGGCGGACCGCCTGCCGGACGAGCGGGTCTGGCTCGTCTACAAGGGCAGCGGGGTGCCGTCCGCGTACGGCATCGACGCGGCCGACCCGCTCTCCGTGCCCGCGGAGGAGGTGCACGGCCTGCTCGCGGTATCGGATTCCGCCATCGCCAAGGCGGACGCCCGCTTGGCGGCGCTGATCGCCGGCAGCACCCCGATCGACGAGGTCGGCCACTCCATCACGATCTACCGCCGCCCGTGACCGAGTCCTCGTCTGCACCGGACCGGGTGCGGCTCGGGGCGCACGGCGCGAGCCCGGTGGACCAGCGGTTCAGCCGCCGGCGCGGGGTAACCGGGCCGGCGGGCGAAGGTCGTGCGGCACCCCGCGACGAGCACCGCGCCCGGGTCCACCCGCCCCCCGGGACCCGGCCGGCCTGCCCAAGGCGCGGACCACGATCGGGCTGGCACCGGGCGCGGCGATGGCCGCCGCGGCGCACGGCGACGATCGCGAGGGCTAACCACCTGCTGCCTCTCACGCATCCCACCGGACTGGCGCACGCCATTTGCGAACTGCAAATTGCAGATCCGACGTCACCGCTCAACCGAGCGCCGAATACCGAAAATGAATTCCGAAACGCAGCGCGGTCCCAGCGAACAAGTCACGAGCTGAAATGAAAGTTGCTCCGAACGGCCGTACTTGATTCTACCGCGGACACATAACGTCACATGCCTGCGCAATCGACCCGGCGGATGGGTGAAACGAGTCCCCGGACGGTCGATCGTGGACTCGTGATCGCGGCACTGGAGGACAGCTTTACATGACGATCGACTTGGCGTTGAAAGAAGCGATGAGCATTCCCGGCGCCCTCGGCGCGACACTCGTCGACTACGACAGCGGGATGTCCCTCGGTTCGCTGGGTGGTGGCGACTGGCTCGACCTGGACATCGCGGCGGCGGGCAACACCGAGGTCGTCCGGGCGAAACTGCGCGTCATGTCCTCTCTCGGGCTCGACGACAGCATCGAGGACATCCTCATCACGCTCCACCGCCAGTACCACGTGATCCGGCCGCTGTCGGCCCGCGGCAACTCCACCCTGTTCCTCTACCTGGTCCTGGACCGCGAACGGGCGAACCTCGCGCTCGCCCGGCACAGCCTCAAGCGCATCGAAGCCAGCCTGTCCGTATGACGAGTGCCGACACCCACAGCCAGTCCTCCCGCCTGCCCCTGCCGGTCCGCACGCCGGCGCCGGAAAGCACCGGCACGGCGCGGGAGCGGGCGATGAAGCCCCCGCCCCTCGACGCCGACCGGATGCTCGAGGCGTTGCGCACGGTCCAGGACCAGGTCGACCAGGTGGCCGGGCTGCTCGTGGCCACCCACGACGGCCTGGTCCTGGCCGACGCCACCCGGGCCGTCGAGGCCGACAGCGTCGCCGCCATGTCGGCGGCCGCCATCGGCCTGGCCGCGCAGTTCACCGCCCAGGCCCGGATCGGCGAATCACGCAGTGCGATGTTCGAAGGCAGCTCCGGCTACGTCTGCGTCTTCCCGGTCGAGGGTTCGCTCCTGCTCGTCGTGTTCGGCCAGCCGGACATCACCATGGGACTGTTCACCCTCGCCGCCAAGCAGGCGTTGACCCTGCTGCGCCACCACCTCCCGGCGGCGGGAGGAGCACACCGCACGCGGCCGTCATCGGAGTGACGGCTGGTCGCGGAAGCGGGTCACCAGCTCGCCGAGTCCGTCGATCCGGCTGGTGAGCACGTCGCCGGCGGTGAGGTAGCGCGGCGGCGTCCGGCGGTGGCCGACCCCGGCCGGAGTGCCGGTGAAGATCAGGTCGCCCGGCAGGAGCGGGCACACCGCCGAGAGCCGGGCGACCAGGTCCGGGACGCCGAAGATCATGTCCGCGAGCGACGCCTTCTGCACCACTTCGTCGTTGAGCAGGCAGGTGATCGCGGCATCGGGGGCGAGCTCGGTGACCAGGTGCGGTCCGGTCGGGCCGAAGCCGGGGAACGACTTGGCCAGCGAGAACTGCGGCGGCTTCCCGAGCGACTGGACCCGCCGCTCCGACAGGTCCTGGCCGACCATGAACCCGGCGATGTGCTCCAGGGCGCGTTCCTCGCCGATCCGGTGCCCGCCCCGGCCGATCACGGCGACCAGCTCGACCTCCCAGTCGACCCGGTCACCGGGCAGCTCGACCGTCTCTTGTGGACCCGCGACGCAGGTCGGGAACTTGGTGAACACCAGCGGGTCGGCCGGGGGCTCGTAGCCGGCTTCGGCCGCGTGCGGCGGATAGTTCAGCGCCACCGCGAACACCTGCCGGGGCCGCGGCACGGGCGGTCCCAGCAGCGCCGGGTCGTACGGGCTCCCGGCCGGAGTCACCGAAGCGGCCCACGCGGAAAACGCCGTCCAGTTCTCCAGGACGTCCATCGGGCCGGGGCCGAAGCCGCCGGCGTCGAAGACGTCCAGCGCGCGGTCTCCGAAGATCAGGACGGCCCGGCCGGCGAGGGTGGCCAGGCGCATCACCGGTCACCGGCCGGCGGCGGGGTCTCGTGGGCGTCCTCCCACGAGACGACCCGGTTGCGCAGCACCCCGAGCTTCTCGATCTCGGCCTCGACCACGTCCCCGGGCTTCAGGTAGTTCGCGAACGGGTCTTCGGTGCTCGCCGCGACCCCGGCGACCGTGCCCGTCGTGATGAGGTCGCCGGCGCTGTAGACCTGCGGCGAGTGGTAGGCCACGAGCTGCGGGATCGTCACGGACATCCGGCCGGTGTTCGACTTCTGCCGCACCTGGCCGTTCACCCGCAGCTCCATGTCCAGGTCGTGCGGGTCGCCGACCTCGTCGGCGGTGACGATGTACGGGCCGATCGGGCAGAACGTGTCGATGGCCTTGGAGAAGGAGAACACCCCGGACTCCATCTCGCGCCGCTGGATGTCGCGGGCGGTGATGTCGTTGAACACGAGGTACCCGGCGATGTGCTCGGCCGCCTGCTCCTCGGTGAAGAACTTCCCGGGTTTGCCGATCACGACGGCCATTTCGAGCTCGTAGTCGAGCTCGCGGGTCAGGTGCGACGGGTACACGACGGGATCGCCGGGACCGATGATCGCGTCGACGTTCTGGAAGAACACGATGCCCTTGTTGACCGGGTGCGACCAGTTCACGCGGGCGAGGTCGTCGTGGTGCTCGCGGAAGTTCCCCGCCGTGTGGAAGAACTTCTTCGGCGCGATCGGGGCCCGCAGGCGCACCTCCGACGCGCGGAAACGGCGCCCGGTCTCGGGCACGCTCCCGCCGCGTTCGAAGAACTCGCGGGCCGAGGCGGTGTCGAGTTCCAGGACCAGGTCGTCGGCGAGACGGCCGACCAGGCCGTCGTCGAAGGTCACGAGTTTCACGGGCGCTCCACGGGGACGGTGACTCGGAAGACGCGCAGCTGGAGGGCCAGCGTCGCGTAGTAGCCCACCAGCGTGGTGAGCTCGACGGCCACGCGGTTGCCAATGATTGGCACGCACTCGGCGTAGGTCACGTCGTCGGCGTCGCCGTCCAGCAGCGCGAGCACGAACCGCAGGGCCGCGGTCTCCCCCGCGTCGAGCCCGTCCGGCACCGCGCGCGCCGCGACCGCCGTGAGCTGGGCGTCCGTCACGCCGGCGGCGCGGGCGGCGGGCTCGTGCGCGTACCGCTCGAACGCGCAGTCCCACCGCGCCGCCACCGCGAGGATCGCCAGCTCCCGCGCGCGGTCGCCGATCGCCGTCTCGTACCGCACGGCCGCGCCCAGCCGCTGCAGCGCCTGGCCGGCCGGCGGCGCGAACAACAGGGCGTTGAACGGCCCGGTCAGCGCGCCCGCGGCGTCGGTGAGCGGGAACGGGCCACCCGCCCGGGGCCCGCCGGTGATGGCTTCGCGCAGGGCGCGCTGGTCGTCGTCCAGGTCGGCCGGGGACAGCCGGGGCAGTCTCGTCATGCCCCGATCCCAGCAGCCCGGCCGGTGAGCGGACGCCGGTGTGCCATTCAATGGCACGTCCGTTCCGCCCCGGCGAACCGCGCGCCTAGCGTCGCCGCCAGGTCGGGAGCGAGGAGCGGAAGTGGACTGGCTGGGTCTGCGGGGCAAGGGCGCGCTGGTCGCCGGCGCGGGCGGGATCGGCGGTGCGGCCGCCCTCGCGCTCGCCGAAGCGGGTGCCGACGTGGTCGTCGCCGACGTCGATGAGCAGCGCCTCGAGGACCTGGCCCGCCCGGGAATCCGCGCGCTGCGCGCCGACCTCACCGAGGCGGGAAGCGCGCGGGACTGCGTCATCCGCGCCGACGCGCTGCTGGGCCGGCTCGACGTGTTCGTCCACGCGGTCGGCGTCAACGACCGGCGGCCGGTGCTCGACACGCCGGACGACGTCTGGCGCCGCATCACCGCGGTCAACCTGGACAGCGCGTTCTGGACCGGCAGGGCGGCGGGCGAGCTGATGGTCGCCCGCGGGTACGGCCGGATCGTCTACCTCTCCTCGGTGTCCGGCCTGCTCGCCCACCCGCACCACGCGCCGTACGCGGCCACCAAGGGTGCGGTCAACCAGCTCGCGCGGGTGATGGCCCGCGAATGGGCGGCCTCGGGCGTCACGGTCAACGCCGTCGCGCCCGGCTACACCGAGACCGCCCTGACCCGCGGACACCTCGAGCAGCCGGGTGTCCGGGACGGCCTCACCGGACTCGTCCCGGCCGGGCGGCTGGGCACCACCGAAGACCTGACCGGCCCGATCCTGTTCCTCTGCTCCGGCCACGCCGCGTTCGTCACGGGACACGTCCTGTACGCCGACGGCGGCCGCACCCTCGTCTGAAGGAGTCATTCCGTGCGTTTCACCGGCAAGACCGTCCTCGTCACCGGCGCCGGCACCGGGTTCGGTGCCGAGATCGCCGTCCGGGCCGCGAGCGAGGGTGCCGACGTCGCCGTGCACTTCCGCGGCTCGCGCGCCGGCGCCGAACGCACCGCCGCGCGCGTCGAGGAGCTGGGCCGCAAGGCTTTCCTCGTCCAGGCCGACATTTCCGAGCACGCGCAGATCCGCCGGATGGCCGACGAGGTGTGGAGCCACTTCGGCCGGGTCGACGTCGCGGTCAACAACGTCGGCGACGTCGCCCGCGACCAGATGTCGTGGCGGGACCTCACCGAGGAGTCCGTCGACCACGTGCTCGCCGTGGACATCAAGGGCACGCTGCTGTGCACGCACGAGTTCGGCGACCGGATGCTCGCCCAGGGCGGCGGCGCGATCGTGAACATCGGCTCGACCGTCGTCGCGCGCGGCAGCGCCCGCGCCCCGCAGTACGCGGCGGCGAAGGCCGGGATCATCGGCCTGACCAAGTCCTACGCCCACGCCTTCGCGCCCACCGTGCGGGTGAACGTGTTCGCCCCCGGCTTCATCGAAACCGAAGCCACGCTCGGCCGGGAGGACTGGCGCGCCGGCCGCGCCGAGAAGCTGCGGGACGCCACCCCGCTGGGCCGTATCCCGAAGCCCGAGGAGCTCGCCGGAGCGGCGCTGTTCCTCGCCACCGAGGACGCCGGGCACATCACCGGCGGTTTCCTGGTCGCCGACGGCGGCTACACCATGCTCGGCGCATGATCTCGGTCAGGAGGACGCAGATGGCACCCAGGATCGTGTTCACCGGCGGCCGCGTCTTCGACGGCAGCGGCTCCCCCGCCGTCCCGGGCGACGTCGTCGTCCGCGGCGACCGGATCGAGAGCGTGCGGCCCGGCGGCGGCACCGAGCCCGAGCCGGCCGACCGCGTCGTCGACTGCCGCGGCGCCACCGTGCTGCCCGGCCTGGTGGAGTCGCACTGCCACCTGACGTTCCCGTCCGCGGTCGGGCACGTCGACCCGTCGTTCAACCCGCCGGTCGACGTGAGCTTCTTCCGGCACATGCCCGGCCCGGACGAGCACCTGGCGATCGCCGAACGCAACGCCCGGATCCTGCTCGACCACGGGTTCACCAGCGCCTACTCCGCCGGCTCGCTGACGCCGGCGCCCACCGAGGTGCGGCTGCGCGACCGGATCGCCGCCGGCCTGGCCGCCGGACCGCGGATGCGGGCGGCGTCGTTCGAGCGGGACAACAACCCGGTCCGGATGGGCCCGGACGGGCCGGCCCCGCAGGAAACCGGTCCGGACGCCGTGCGCGCCTTCATCCGCGAACAGGCCGAACTCGGCTTCGACAGCGTGAAGCTGCTGATGAGCAACGACGACGTCTTCTTCGAGGGCGGCTCGATGGTCACCCAGTACAGCGCCGAAGAGGCGAACGCGGCCGGCGAGCAGGCGCGCGAGTCCGGGGTGTGGCTCAACTGCCACGCCCAGTCGCCCGAGTCGATCAAGCTCGCGGTGCGGGCCGGGTTCCGCTCGATCTACCACTGCTCCTACGCCGACACCGAAGCGATCGACCTCCTGGAAGCGCACAAGGAGTCGCTCTTCCTCTCCCCCGCCGTCGGCATCATGTGGGCCAACGTCCACGAAGGCGCCGAGTTCGGCATCGACCGGGCGATGGCGGAGAAGATGGGCTCGGTGAAGTCACTCGAGGCGATGGAGCAGCTGTACCCGGAGCTGCGCAAGCGCGGGCTGCGCGTGCTGCCCGGCGGTGACTACGGGTTCCCGAACAACCCGATCGGGCGCAACGCCCGCGACCTCGAGCTGTTCGTCCGGCTCTTCGGCTATTCCCCCGCCGAAGCGTTGCGGGCGACCACCTTCCACGGCGGCCAGGTGATGGACCTGCCGGTCGGGCTGCTCACCGAGGGCTACTTCGCCGACGTCCTCGTCGTCGACGGCGACCCGGTTTCGGACGTCACGCTGCTGCAGGACCCGGCCAACCTGCGGGTGATCATGCAGGGCGGCCGGTTCCACAAGGCGAGCGCGTGATCTACCGCGAGGTGCCGGGGTTCCGGCCCTTGGAGCTGGACCTGACCGTGCCGGACGACGCGGTCGCGACGATCGTGTACCTGCACGGCGGCGGCTGGCGGCGTGGCTCCCGGCTCACGCCGCTGCCGGGCTTCGAGCACCTGACCGGTGAGCTGGCGGCACTGGGGTTCCGCGTCGCCGTGGCCGACTACCGGCTCAGCGGGGAAGCGACCTTCCCCGCGCCGCTGGAGGACGTGCGGGCGGCGATCGAGTTCGTCCGGGACGGCAAGCCACTGGTCGTCTGGGGCGAATCGGCGGGCGCGCACCTCGGGCTGCTGGCGGCGCTCACCGGGTCCACAGTGGACGCCGTGGTGGCGTGGTTCCCGCCGACCGACCTGCTCGGCTTGACCGGCGACGTCTCCCGCGAAGCGTCCTTGCTGGGGGCGCCGCCGGAGTCGGTGCCGGACCTCGCACGCGAGGCGAGCCCGCTGACGCACGCGCACGGCGGCGCGCCGCCGATCCTGCTGGTGCACGGTTCGGAAGACGACCTCGTGCCGGCCACCCAGAGCGTCCGGCTGGCCGGGGCCCTGCGGGACGCGGGCGCGCCGGTGGAGCTGCACCTGGTGCCCGGCGCCCGCCACCGCTGGACGGGCGCCGACCCCGCGGCCGTCGTGGCCACCTCCGTCAAGTTCCTGCGGACCGCACTGACCCGCTGACGTGCCCGAGCGGGAACAGCGGGTCCGCGGTGCCGCCCGGCCGGTCCTCCGGGTGTGCTTCGACGGCGGCCATCGACGACGGCAGTTCGATCGGCAACCGGCCCTCGGCTTTCGCGTGACCGAAAACGACGTCGAGGACAGCGTCGTCGGCCGCGCCGAAGTCGGCCAGCAACGCGGCGGCGTGCTCGGCGAGTTCGGGCACGACGGCCGCCCGGTCGAGGAAGATGTCGACGACCGTCGGCACGGTGGCCATGAGGGCGCAGAGGTGGTCTCTCGCCTCCCGGGGCAGGTCGAGCCGGCCCTGGTGGAAGAACGCTTCGGGGAGCCGCGGCCTCGGCTCGTACGGGGTGCCGATCCGCACCACCGCCGCGTCCGCTTCGGCCGGGTCGTCCACAATGGACCCGTAGCGGGCCGCGACCGCGGGGTCGATTCCTTCGACGTACAGCCGGATTCCGGGTTCCAGCGGAAGCGAGCCGGCGAGCAGCACCATCGACCGGCGTTGCGCGTCGGCTCCCGCGGCCGTGAAGTCGGCCCGGCCGACGGTGGCGACCGCGCGCGCCTCGTCGACGTACGGGTTCTCGAACAACCCGAGCCGCATCATCAGCGTCAGGACGCGCCCGGCGGACTCATCGACCCGCGTCTCCTTCAGCCGGCCCGACTCGACCAGGCCGACGACGACGTCCGGGCACCACTCGCCGCCGAACTGGTCGACGCCCGCGTCGAGCAGCCGCAGCACGCGCCCGGCGGTGTCGAGGTGCTCGGCGCCCCACGCGCGGGCGGGCCACACCGAGCCGTCCGGGAGCGTCGTGTCGGTGAGCAGCCCGAAGTCCGTGCACACCAAGCCGTCGAAGCCCTCGTCGCGGCGCAGCTGCCCGGCGATCACCTCGCGGTCGAACGCGAACCCGACGCCGGCGAGTCCCGGCACGCCGACCGGGCGGCCGTAGTACGGCATCACCGCGGCCGCCCCGGCCCGCAGCGCCGGGCGGAAGACGGTCCGGTGCTCCTCGTAGCGCCCGTCGGGGTAGACCTGGTCCTTGCCGGCCGCGAAGTGCGCGTCCTCGCCTCCGGCCTGCGGGCCCGCGCCGGGCCAGTGCTTGACCATCGCCGCCACCGAATCCGGCCCCAGGTCCGTCCCCTGCAGGCCTTCGACGTAGGCGGCGGCCAGCCGGGCGACCACGGCCGGGTCGGCGCCGAACGTGCCCGCGGTGCGGCACCACCGCGGTTCGGTCGCCAGGTCGGCCATCGGGTGCAGCGCCAGCCGGATCCCGACGGCCGCGTACTCGGCGCGCACCACTTCGGCGAACGCGCGCACGGCGTCGGCGTCGGCGTCGCCCAGCGCGCCGAACCCGAGCGGTTCGGGCCAGCGGGAACAGCCGCCCGAAGGCACCGACGTCAGCGGGTTCTCGTTCGCCGAGTGCCGCGGGTCGGACGAGACGAGCACCGGGATGCCCAGCCGGCTTCCGGCCGCCAGCCGCTGTATTTCGTTGTGCCAGCGGGAAAGGGGCCCTGCCGAGACCGGTGCCATCAGGGACAGGCAGCGGACGTGCCGCTCCCGCAGCACCTCCGTCGTCGGCGCGGTGGGCAGCGGGCCGGCCGGCTCCTCGACGAAACCACCGTCGGCGGTGACCGCCACCGGGGCGTGGAAGAGCAGCCCGGCCTTCTCCGGCAGGGTCATCCGGCCGAGCAGGTCACGGACGCGTTCGTCGGCGGGCCGCGCGGGATCCTGGTACGGGAACATGCGGCCGAGCATGACCGCCGGTCCGGACGGGTGCCCATCGCCGTGCCATTCAATGGCACACCCGGCTAGCGTCACGCGTCTGAGGTTCGTTGACGGTCGCGGGTTCTGGGCCGGGTCGTGACGCCAGGAATGAGTCATTCACTGCATCGGCGCGGCCGGGAGTCATGCCCGGGCGACGCGCGACACCAGCTCTCGAGAACGCCACTCACGTAAAGCAGGTCACCCATGCGCAGGTCGTCGTCCTCCAGGGGCGGGAGACCTTGGGCGGCAAGCAGGTCGCGAGTGCCGGCCGTGGTCAGCGTCCAGCCGAGGCCGGTCAGGTACGGCGCCGCTTCGTTGCGCTCGCCGAAGTACCGCAGCCGCGCCATGTCGGGGTCGAAGCCGTGCGCGCGCCAGAGTTCGGAGATGCCGTTCAACCGCCGTTTCGTCTGGCTTTCGGCGCCCGGCCGCGGGTTCGGCCTGCTTTCGGTGGCCACCCGGCTCCCCGGCGCGCTGAGCTCGGTGACCGTGTCCAGCAGGCGGTCCTGCGCCTCCGGTGGCAAGTAGCCGAGCAGGCCTTCGGCGCTCCACGCGCTCGGCCGGGCCGGGTCGAACCCGGCGGTGCGCAGCGCGGCCGGCCAGTCGTCGCGCAGATCGACCGCGACCACCCGCCGGTCGGCCGTGGGCTCGGCGCCCAGCCCGGCGAGGGTGCGGGTCTTGAACTCGACGACCCGCGGCTGGTCGAGCTCGTACACCACCGTCCCGGCCGGCCACGGCAACCGGTACGCCCGCGAATCCAGCCCTGAAGCCAGGATCACCACCTGCTCGATGCCCGCGTTCGCCGCGTCGAGGAAGAACTCGTCGTAGAACCGGGTCCGCACCTTGGCGCCGTCGATCGCCACCTGCCCGACCAGCTCGCCCGGCGGCAGATCCCCGGCCGCCAGCCGGGTGAGCAGATCGATGCCGACCGCGCGGACGAGCGGCTCGGCGAACGGGTCGTCGAGGCGCGCGCGGTCCGTGCGGGTCGCGATCGCCCGGGTCATGGCGGCCATGGTCGCGGTCGCGCCGACACTCGACGCCAGGTCCCACTCGTCCCCGTGCTGCCTGGTCGAAGTCATGCGCGGACCGTAACGGAGGCTGCCGTCCGGCTGGCTAAAATGAGAGCGGTGACCGCTCGATTGCCTCGCCACCGGCGTTCCGACGCCCGCGGCCGCATCCTCGACGCGGCGCGCGCGGTGTTCGTCACCGAGGGCCTGGAGGTGCCGATCCGGGAGATCGCCCGGCGCGCCGAGGTCGGGCCCGCGACCGTCTACCGCCACTTCCCGGCCAAGGAAACGCTGGTCGCCGCAGCGTTCACCGAGCAGGTGCTCGCCTGGCGGGCCGCCATGGACGAAGGACTTGCCGACCCCGATCCCTGGCGCGGTTTCCGTGTCACGGTCCGGAAGCTGTGCGAACTGCAGGCCCGAGACCACGGCTTCACCACGGCGTTCAAGTCCGCTTTCCCGCGCACGCTGGACCTGGCCGCGATGCGCACCACGTCGCTGACCTCCGCGGCGCGGCTGATCCGCCGCGCCCGGGAAACGGGCCACCTGCGCGCGGACGTCGGCCTGGCCGACCTGAACCTCATGCTGATGGCCACCACGGGCATCCACGCACGCACCCCGGCCGCACGCATCGCCGCCTCCCGGCGCTTCGCCGCACTCACCATCCAAGCGTTCCAAGCCTGACGTCACCCATCCGCGAGGCGCTGAATCACCGCGCCCAGCCACGCCTCAAGCTCAGCGGAATCGCCTAGCTCCGAGCGCAGCACCCGGCGGCGGGTCGAGACACCGAGCACGAACGCGTCGATCGCCGCGGCCCGGCTACGGGCCTCCACGTCGGTCAGGCCGCTGTCGCGCAGGTAGCGGTGCAGCGGCTCCAGGGAGTTCGTGTCGAGGAAGGCGGCCAGCGCCTCCGCCGCCTCCGGGCGTTCGCCCGACGCGCGTTGCAGCACCAGCAGCGGATCCTCGCCCGGTTCGCCGGACCAGCGCCGGACGATGCTCGCCGCCAGCCGCGCGCCGAGCTCGGAACGGTCGCCGCCGAAGGAGTTCTCGACCGGGATCTCCACTCGGGTCGCCGCGAGGAAAAGGCCCTCCTTGCCGCCGAAGTAACGCGTGATGAGGTTGGGTGACACGCCGGCCGCGTCGGCCACGCCCTTGACCGCGACCGCCGTGTACCCGTGCTGGGAGAACTGGCGTCGTGCCTGGTCGAGGATTCGCTGCCGGGTGGCCGCCGCGTCGCGCGAAGTCATGTGTACGAGCATACACATCGTGTGTATCGTCGTACACATGACGGACGAACTGCGGGAAAGACTCCGGCGGACCCGACGGGTCACGACCCCCTGGACCGCCGACGAGACGCGCGGCGTCACCGGCGCCCGGCTCGACGCACTGCTCGCACGCTGGGCCGATGGCTATGACTGGGACGCGCACGAGCGCCGCATTCGCGCACTCCCCTGGGTCACGGTGAGCGCCGGCCTGCGGGTGATCCACCAGCGGGCCGCGGATCCCGACGCCCCGGTCGTCGTGCTGCTGCACGGCTGGCCGGATTCGGTGCTGCGGTTCGAACGCGTCCTGCCCCTGCTCACGGACGTGCACGTGGTGGTTCCCGCGCTGCCGGGCTTCCCGTTCGCGGCTCCGCTCACCACGTCCGGCATGTCGGCCGGCCGGATCGCCGGGATCGTCGCGGACGGGCTGGCCGAACTCGGTCACCGGCGCTACACGGTGTCGGGCGGCGACGTCGGGGGCACCGTCGCGGAAATCCTCGCGGGCGACCACCCGGACCGGGTGACAGCCTTGCACCTCACGAACATCGCCCCGCAGCGGGCGCTCACGGCGGACCCGGCGACGCTCGCGCCCGACGCGGCCGCCTACCTCGGCCGGGCCGCGCGGTGGTTCCGGAGCGAGGGCGGCTACATCGCCGAGCAGTCCACGCGGCCGAACACCCTCGCCGTCGCCCTCGGCGACTCGCCCGCCGGCCTCGCGGCTTGGATCGCGGAGAAACTCGAGTCCTGGTCCGGCGAAGCGGCCTTCACCCTCGACGACCTGCTCACCTGGATCACCGCCTATTGGGTCACCGGCACGATCGGCACCTCGTTCGCCACCTACACCGAACCGGTCGCCCTCCCCGGCCGGATCGAGACGCCGACCGTGCTGTCGATCTTCCCGCACGACACCAAACCGGAGCCGCGAAGCTACGCCGAAGCGTTCCTGAACGTCCGCGAATACGTGGAACACGAGGCCGGCGGCCACTTCGCCGCGTGGGAACAGCCCGACGCCTACGCCCGCGACCTGCACCGCGCGGTCGAGCTGAGCTGAAGGGCACCTTCAGCGCGTCACATGTGCCGAAGGGGCCCTTCAGCGGGCCGGTCTGCATACCGGGCGGCGATCGCGGCGGCGCGGTCGCGCAGCGCGGTGCGCAAGGACGGCGGTGCCAGCGCTTCCGCGTCCGTGCCGAGCTGCCACAGCGCCCACTCGGCGTGCCACGCGTCCTGGAACGTCGCCTCCAGCCGCAGCCAGCCGTCGGTGCCGGGTTCCGCCGTGCGGACCGCCACCGCGGTGCTCAGCACTTCCTCCCGCCGCTTCGGATCCACCCTCATCAGCACGGTGAGGTGTCCACCGGCGAGGAACTGCGCGCAACGGTCCCGCCACACCCGGTCCAGGTCGACGTGGCTCGGCCGTTGCGCCGGTTCGGGGAGGCCCTCGGCGGCCAGCACCCGCGACAGCCGGTAGGTGCGGTCCGCGCCGGCTCGCGTGGCCAGCAGGTAACCCCGGTCGCGGACGGAGACCAGGCCGATCGGGTCCACCGTGCGCCACCGCGGCGCCTGGTCCGCCGCCGCGTAGTGGATGCGCAGCCGGTGTCCGGAAAGGACCGCGCGCCGGATTTCGACCATGGCCGGACCGGGCACCTCCTCGACCGCCGCGCGACGGGAGAGCAGGTCGGTTTCCGGCTCGACGAGGAACCGGCGAGCCGCGTCGCTCGCGGTCGCCCGATGGCTTGCGGGCAGCGCGTCGGCCACCTTGCGCCGGGCCGACGCGAGCGCCGGGCCGAAGCCGAGGCCCGGGCCGGTGGCGAGCAGGGCCAGCGCCTCGTCGTGGTTCAGCCCGGTGAGCTCGGTCCGGAACCCGGGCAGCAACGCGAATCCCCCGTGCCGGCCGCGTTCGGCGTAGACCGGGACGCCGGCCGTGGACAGCGCTTCGATGTCGCGCAGCACGGTCCGGGTGGACACGTCCAGTTCGCGGGCGAGGACGTCCGCGGTCAGCCGGCCGCGCTGCCGCAGCAGCAGCACCAGCGAGACCAGGCGGTCGGCGCGCATCCGGAAACCCTAGCGAATACCCGACAACAGATGTCGTGATTTGCCGGGAGGCTCGTGCGCACCGAAGTCGAACCGAACGGAGCTGAAGTGGCAGTGGAACGAACGGCGGTCAACCCGACGACGTGGTCGACGGAAATGGGGTTCAACCAGGGAGAGCTCGTCTCCGGGCCCACCCGGACCCTGTACTGCTCCGGGCAGACCGCGATGAGCGCCGACGGCAAGCCCGAGCACGACGGGGACGTGGCCGCACAGCTGGCGCTGAGCCTCGACAACCTGGAGGCCGTGCTCGGTGAGGCCGGCATGACGCTGGCGAACCTCGTCCGGCTCAACGTCTACACCACCGACGTCGACGGGCTGTTCCCGCACTACGGGGTGCTGGCGGCGCGGCTGGGCGCCGCGGGGGTGGCCCCGGCGACGACGATGCTCGGGGTGACCCGGCTGGCGATCCCCGGCCAGCTGGTCGAGCTGGAAGGGACCGCCGTCTCGTAACGGCGTATCGCTGGCCGGAACGGTTTACCCGGGCCAATGCCCCAAAGTGCTATGCTCCGGGCTGAACCGTTCCTGTCAGCGAAACGAAGTCGAGGACCACGAGCTTGGCCGCCAACAGTACCGCCGGGCGCAAGCCCGCCACCGCGTCGGACAACGCCGGCACCGAGGCCGCCGCCCGGGTGGCGGACGTGCTGCTGCTCTTCACCGGTGGACCCCGGTACCTGGGCGTCAGCACGATCAGCCGGGAGCTCGACCTGTCGAAGGCGGTCGTCTACCGGATCCTGCAGTCGCTCGTCTCCCGCGAGATGCTGGCCACCGATCCCGGCGTCGCCGGCTACCGGCTCGGTCCGGCGGCGGTCGCCCTCGGGGCGAGCGCCCTGCGCCGGTTCGACGCCCGCGTCGCGGCCATTCCCGTCCTGCGGCGGCTGCGCGACGAGACCGGCGAGACCACCACGCTCTCCGGGCTGGTCGGCGACGAACGGGTGTACCTCGACCAGTTCGAGAGCCCGCGCGAGATCAAGATGACCGTGGAGCTCGGCCGGCGGTTCCCGCTGCACGCCGGTTCCTCCGGCAAGGTGATCCTCGCGTCCCTGCCCGAAGACCGCCGGGAAGCCTTGCTGCAGCGGGAACTCCCCGCGCTGACCGAGCACACGATCACCGCGGCCGACCAGCTGCGCGACGTCCTCGCCGACGTGACCCGCGACGGCGTCGCGGTCTCGCTCGGCGAACGCCAGCCCGGCGCGGGATCGGTCGCCGCTCCCCTGTTCGGGCCGGACGGCGAGGTCCACGGGTCCATCAGCATCTGCGGTCCGCAGTACCGCTTCACGCCCGACGCCGTCAGCCGCTACCGCGACCTCGTGCGCGAAGCGGCGGCCGAGATCCGGCAGAGCTGGGCCTGGCTGCAGGAGTCCGGCCGGTAGCGGTCGTGAGTGAGAAACAGGGTTAGAACTTCGTTCCTCACTCACGACCGTCTTTCAGCGGCCGCGCTTGAGGTACCGGCCCACCGGGTCGCCGACGACCTTGCCATCGGCGAACACGTGGTGGCCGCGTACGAACGTGTCGGTCACCTTCGCCGTCATGTCGAAGCCCTCGAACGGCGTGTACTCCTGCGTCGACTCCGATTCCGCCGCGCGCACGGTCCAGCGGACGTCCGGGTCGACCAGCGCGAAGTCCGCGTCGAAGCCTTCGGCGATCGTGCCCTTCTTCAGCAAGCCGTAGCGGCGCGCGGGATTCCGCGAAGTCAGCTGGGCGATCCTCTGCAGGGACAAGCCTCGCTTGGTCCCCTCGCCGACCAGCCCCGGCAGCAGGTACTCCGCACCACCGAAGCCGGACTTCGCGAGGAAGACGTCGTCGCGGTCCGAGCCGAACTTCAGCTCGTCGCGGCAGCACGCGTGGTCGCTGACGACCCAGTCCACGTCGCCGGCCAGCACGTGCCGCCACAGCGCCTCGACGTCCTCACGCTCGCGCAGCGGCGGGTTGACCTTGCCGCCGATGCCCGACGCCGTGTCGACGTCGGCCAGCAGGTGCCCGATCGTCACCTCGCGCCGGAAGTCGATGTGCGGGAAAGCCTTCCCCATCGTCAGCGCGGCCGAGAGCGCCTTCTCCGACGACAGGTGCAGCAGGTTGATGTTCGGCAACCCGGTCTCGTGCGCCAGGTACGACGCGATCGTGACGGCGAGCCCTTCGGAGTGCGGCGGCCGCGACGCGCTGTAGGCCCGCAGGCCCGACAGCGAGCCGTCCTGCTCCACCAGCTTCGTGTACGCGGTCATGATTTCCGCCGTCTCGCAGTGCAGCGAGAGCGAAAGGTGCGGCGCGTACTCCGTCAGCACCTCGCGCGCCTGCTGGACCCCGCGCATCACGAACTCGAAGTGCGCGATGTCATAGCGCTCGTCCGGCGGGATCATCAGGAAGTCGCTCTGGCTGGTGGAACGCCCGTGCAGGCCGTGGCTGCCGTAGAACATGAAGATCTTGAACGACGTGACGCCGAATTCCTCGACGAGGTAAGGGATCTCGGAGATGTGCTGCGAACTCATCGGCGCGAGGTGGAAGGCGTAGTCGACGTAGGCGTTGCCCTCCGACGCGCTGAGCACCTCGGGGAAGAAGTCGCGGTAGCTGCCGCCCTTGTTGAGGTAGTACTGGCCGGTGCGCATGTACGTCAGCGACGTCGTGACGCCGCCCTGCGCGCTCGCGCGGCTTTCGGTGCGGGTGTCGGTGGCGAGCTCGTTGTAGATACCCCAGTGCTGGTGCGCGTCGACGACGCCGGGGAAGGCGAGCAGCCCGCGGCCGTCGACGACCCGCGCGGCGTCGTCCGTCGGCAGGTCCGGCGCCACGCGCGTGATCGTGCCGTCGTTCACGGCGATGTCCAGCAGTTCGGGCTCGGTCCCGTCGGCGTCGTCGGGGCGGACGACCCGGACGTTCTTCACGAGCAGTTCCGTCGTTGCCATGGTTCTCCTCAGCTTGCGGTGTAGAGGTTTCGGCGCCGGGCGACGTCGCCGGCGGCCAGGTAGGCCAGCCCGAAGGCGGGCAGGAGTCCGTTGCCGGGCAGGTAGCCGGCGGCGCCGTGCCCGGAGATGCTCGCCGCGGCGCCACCCGCGGCGTAGAGCCCGGGGATCGGGCGGTCCTCGGGGTCGACGACGGCGGCGTGCTCGTCGACCAGCAGCCCGCCCTGGGTGTGGAACAGCGCGGGCACCACGCGCACGGCGGCGTAGCGGCCGGACAGCGGGCGCTCCCAGTGGGTGCGGCCGTGCTCGTCTTCGCGTTCGCCCCGCGCGATCGCGGCTGCGGTGGTGAGTTCTTCGGCGAGGGCGTCCGCAGGCAGGCCGGTCGCCTTCGCCAGCCCGGCGGCGTCGTCCGCCCAGACCAGCGCGCCGGCGGAGACCACGTCCCGGAAGTCCCGGAACGGCTGGCACTGCTCGAAGATCGTCTCGTCGAGCACGATCCAGCCGGTCGAGCCGGGCCGCGCGGCCAGTTCGGCGGCGTACTCGGAATAGCCGCGCGTCTCGTTGCCGAAACGGCGGCCTTCGCTGTCGACGAGGATCGCGCCGTGGATGATCGTCGCCCAGCCGACGAGCGTGCCCGCGGTGGCGGACACCGCGCCGTGGCCCTGGTAGGCGTCGAGGAACCCGGTCGCGGCGCCGAGCTTCTCGCCGATGCGCAGGGCGTCGCCGAGCGACTGGTCGCTGCCCTGGTAGAGCGATCCCGCGATCTCGGGCAGGTGCTTCGCGACGAGGTCGGCGTCGGCTCCGAATCCGTTGGTGGCCAGCAGGACCGCCCGCGTCGGGATCTCTTCCCCGGCGCCGTCGGGGTACCGGACGACGGCCGCGCGGACACCGTCCACATCGGACAGCACGTCGACGAGCCGGGCGGGGGCGAGGAGCTCGATGTTCTCGTGTTCGGTCACTTTGCGGGCGAGGTGGTCGATGACGCCGGAGCCGTGCCGGCCCGGGATCGTGTGGCACCGGGGCACGGCGTGGCCGGGGTAGTTGAAGTCGGTGACGAGCGAAAGCGGCAACCCCACCGAGTCCGCGAGCCACTCGACGAGCGGGGCGCTTACCGCGGCCAGGGTGCGGGCCAGCCGCGCGTCGGCCTGCCCATGCGTTTTGGCCATGATGTCCGCGACGAACTTCCCGGGCGAGTCGTCGATGTCCTCCGCGGCCTGCCAGCGGGAGCCGGCGCCGGGGAACATCGCCGTGGACATCGAGGTGTTGTTGCCGCGCCGGAAGTGTTCGCTCGCCTCGACCACCAGGACGCTCAGGCCCAGTTCGGCCGCCCGTAGGGCACCGGCGAGCCCGCCGCCCGCGCCGGCGACGACGAGGTCGGGTCCGCCGGTCACGCGACCCCCTCGACCGTCAGCAGGCGCAGCGCCAGTCCGGTGGGATCGACGATGCGCGCGGGGAGGTCGGCGGGCTCGACGTCGACCGCCGAACAGCCGTTGATCACCGCCGTGGCGCCCGATTCCGCCAGTTCGCGCACCGCCGTGCCGAGGGCGGCGTTCCACGTCTCGGTCTCGGCGATCGCGGAGAACGGCAGGTCCAGTACGCGGACGCCCACGAAGTACTCGGTCAGCCGGTAGGCGGCGATGCGTTTCGCGAACTCGTCGGCGATCGCCTCGTTGCGCACGACCGCGCCGAACCGGACGCCCTTCGCGGCGAGGTAGGTCGCCGACAGCTTGAGCAGGCCGTGCACCGGCAACGGCGGCTGCGCGACGGCGTCGGGGACGGCCGGGTCCAGCACGCAGTCCGGGAAGGCCAGGTCCCAGCCGTCGCCGGCGGCCGCGAGCGCCGCGGCGACGGCGTTCTCGGAAACCCGCATGGACTCGTCCGTGTCCAGGGTCTTCGGGGCCGACGGGCCGACGTCGCGCAGCTCGATCTCGAGGCCCGGCGGCGCGAGCCGGTCGTAGCGCTCCTGCCGCCGCCGGATCTCCTCGGGCGGCAGGTGGATGGGCGTCACCGCGAGGGCACGCATCAGTTCGGCTCCTTCTCTTCGGTTCCGGCCAGCTCGCGCAGCGCCGCGCCGGCGTGGGGCAGGCCGGGCAGGGCGCGGCCCAACGCGGCGGCGCGCGCCACGAACGGCCGGGGCAGCCACTTCCCGAGCAGGCCGACCAGGTCGGGCTCGGTCAGCGGGCGGTGGTCGGCGTCGCCGACCGGGTTGGGGACTTCGCAGGTCAGCGACGTGCCGTCGTCGAAGGCGACGGTCACGCGGGCGGCCCGCTCGTCCGGCAGCCGGGCGGTGAGGTCGGCGGCCTCGACCAGGCGCACCCGGCTCGCCAGGGAGCGCACGCCGGCGTCACAAAGCGGGCTCTCCGGCCCCACCTCGCCCGTCAACGCGGCGGTCGCCACCACGAACGGCGTCGAGAACATCGCCGAGAGCCGGTTCGACCAGTCCACCTCGGCCAGTCCGGCACCCAGGACGTGCGTCTCCACCAAGATGTGCGTGATGCCCTCGGCCCGGAAAGCCGGCCGCGAGCGCAGTTCGAGCACGGCGTCCGCCGCCGGGTGGGTGAAGGAGCAGGACGCGTGCCGCTTGAAGTAGCCGCGCGTGATGTCCCAGCGGGTGCCCAGGTCCGTGGTCAGCTCGGCCGCGTCGAACTCGCCGAGCAGGGTGCCGAGCGAGAGCGCGGCCGTGCCGGTGGTGCGGGCCATCCCGGCCGCCGCCATCCGGGCCGCGGCGAGCCCGGACGTCGCCGAGGCACCCAGCCACGCGTTGCGCACCGGGTTGCCCTGCGTCGCCGAGTCGAAGTGCCCGGCGATGCCCAGCCCGGCCGCGGTGTCGATGGCGGCCGCGACCGCCCCGGGCGGGAGGCCGAGCAGCCGCGCGCAGCCCGCCGCCGCACCGGGGACGCCCCAGCTGCCGTGCGGGTGCGCGCCCGCGCGCAGGGTGGTCGCGCGGCCGAACCGCGCGGCCACCTCGTAGGCGGCCAGCAGCGCCGCCGCCGTGTCCGCGCCGGTGCTGTCCAGTTCGGCCGCCAGCGCCAGCACCGCGGGGAACCCGTGGGCGGCGGGGTGACCCTTGGCGTACTTGTGCCCCTCGTCCAGCTCCAGCGAGACGAGCGCGACGCCGTTGAGCCACGCCGCCGCGTCGGTCGTGACGAGCCGCCCGGCACCGATGAGCGGCGCCGGACCGGCCGGGGCGCGCCAGGCATCGGCCAACGAACGCTGCTCCGGCAGCGAAGCACCCAATGCGGTGACGCCGACGACGTCGAGCAGGACGAGGGACAGCCGGTCGAGCACCGCGGCCGGGACGCTCGCGACGTCCAGTTCGGACACCCAAGCTCCCAGCGATGCGGTCGCCGCAGCGGCTTGTTCGCGTTTCACAGTCCCAAGTACGCCTTCCTGACGCGCTGGTCACCGGCCAGTTCGGCGCCGGTGCCCTGCAGGACGGTCGACCCGCTTTCCAGCACGTACGCGCGGTCGGCGATGGCCAGCGCCTGCTTCGCGTTCTGCTCGACCAGCAGCACGGCCACCCCGCCGTCCCGGATGCGCTGGACCGCTTCCAGCACCGTCCAGGTCAGTTTCGGCGAAAGCCCGGTCGACGGCTCGTCGAGCATCAGCAGCCGCGGCCCGGCCATCAGGGCGCGGCCGATCGCGAGCATCTGCTGCTGGCCGCCGCTGAAGGTCTGGGCGATCTGCGTCCGGCGCTCGGCGAGCACCGGGAACAGCTCGTAGACCTCGGCCAACGACGCAGCGGCCTGGGCGGGTGTGCGGGTCCACGCACCCATCCGCAGGTTCTCCTCGACGGTGAGCGTGCCGAACAGCGCGCGGTCCTCGGGCACGTGCACCAGCCCGTCGCGCACGAGCTGGTCCGGACGCCGGCCCGCGGTCGGCTCGCCGTCGAGCGTGACGCGGCCCGACGACGGCTTGAGCTGCCCGCAGATGCTGCGCAGCGTCGTCGTCTTGCCGGCCCCGTTCGCACCGACCAGCGCGACGATCTCGCCGGCGCCGAGGTGCAGGTCGACGTCGTGCAGGATGCGCATCCGCCCGTACCCGGCGCACACCTTCTCAAGCGTCAGCATGGGTCGGCTCCTCACCGAGGTAGGCGTCGATGACGCGCGGGTCGCTGGTCACCTCGGAGGGCGAGCCGACGGCCAGCACGCGGCCCTGGTCGAGCACGAGGACGCGGTCGGCCAGCCGCATCACCGCGGCCATGATGTGCTCGATGAACACCAGCGTGACGCCCTCCTGCTCGCGCAGCGTGGCGAGCAGGTCGAGCACCGGTTCGCGCTCGGCCGGGACCAGCCCGGCCAGCACCTCGTCGAGCAACAGCACCTTCGGCCGGGTCGCGAGCGCCCGGGCCAGTTCGAGGCGCTTGAGCCCGGCGGTCGGCAGGTCGGTGGCGGCGCGGTGCGCCCACGGCCCGAGCCCGACCCGGTCGACGACGTCGAGCGCGTGCGCTCGCAACGCTTTCGCGCTCAGCCGGTGGTGCTGCGCGGCGAGGCTGACGTTCTGCGTCACCGTCATGCTCGCGAACGGCCGCATCAGCTGGAACGTACGGACCATCCCGGCACGGGCGATCCGGTCGGCCGCACGGCCGGTGACGTCGTCACCCGCCAGCCGCACCCGGCCGGTGTCCGGCTTCAGCGCGCCGGAGATGACGTTGAACAGGGTCGTCTTGCCCGCGCCGTTGGGCCCGATGACGCCGAGGATCTCGCCCTCGGCGACCGAAAGGTCCACATCGGACAGTGCGTGGACACCGCGGAACGCCTTGCCGACGCCGGTGACTTCCACGATGCTCATCGACGCCACCTCGCAGCGAGAGTTCCGACGATCCCCTTGGGCAGCACCCGGACGATCAGGATCACCAGCACCGCGTACAGCACGACGTCGAGGCCGCTGCGGCCCTGCAGGAAGCCCAGGAACTCCGGTGGGGTGCGCAGCAGCGTCGCCGTGACGTCGGTGAGCGAGCCGATGATGATCGCGCCGACCACCGGACCCCACACCGTGCCGATGCCGCCGATGACCACGGGCACGATCGCCTGGATCGAGATGGCCGAGCCGAACCCGAGATCGGGGTTCACGAACAGGTAGTACTGCGTGTAGAAAGCGCCCGCCACCGCGGTGATCGCGGCGGACAGCGCGACCGTCATCAGCTTGTGCCGCACCACCGGAGCGCCGAGTGACGCGGCGGCCAGTTCGTCGTCGCGGATGGCCGTGACGTACCGGCCGGCGCGGGAGTGCAGGAAGACGATGCTGATCGCGACCGCCGCCCCGGCCAGGACCAGGGCCACCCAGAAGTACGCGGGCGAGTCGGCCGGGAACTGGATCAGCCACAGCGACGAGTCCTGGATCAGCGGCACGCTGTAGCCCACGGACTTGTTGGCGAAGGCGCTGCTCGTGACGATCAGCCGCAGCATCTCCGCGAACGCGAACGTCGCCAGCGCGAAGTAGGCGCCCTGGAGCTTGTAGCGGAAGGAGAAGTAGCCGATGATCACCGCGACCGCAGCGGCCACCGCCATCCCGGCCAGCATCCCGATCCACGGCGAGACGTTGTGCTTCACCAGCAGGTACGCGCTGGTGTAAGCGCCGAGGCCGAAGTAGGCGGCGTGGCCGAAGCTGAACATCCCGCCGAACCCGCTCATGATGTTCCAGCCGACGGCCATCAGCAGGAAGATCAGGATCCGGACGGCGACCGCTCCTTGGGCGGCGGGCAGGATCAGCGGCAGCGGGATCGCGACGATCACCAGAATCGCGAGGATGGCCAGCTGCCGGTTCTGCGGGCGCAGCGGCGGCGCTTTGACGGCGTCCGAGGATCCGGTCGGCGCGGCGATGGTGATGGTGCTCATGCGCGCCTCCCGAACAGGCCCTGCGGGCGGAGGAACAGCACCAGCACGAACACCACGAAGACACCGAGCAGCGAGCTCTGGCCGCCGAGGTAGATCGTGGTGAGCTGCTCGACCAGCCCGATCAGCAGGCCGCCGACGAGCGCGCCGACGACGTTGCCCATCCCGCCGAGCACCACGACGACGAACGCCGTGATGTTGAACTGCTCCCCCAGCGTGGGCGTCACCGTGACGAGCGGGCCGGCCAGTACCGCCGCGGCTCCCGCGCACGCCGTGCCGATGGCGAACGTCAGCGTGTGCATCCGGCGGACGTTGATGCCGACCAGCGCCGCACCAGGCGCGTTCGCGGCGACCGCGCGGATCGCCGTGCCCAGCCGGGTCCGCCGCAGCAGCCAGTACAACAGCCCGCCGAGCACGATCGCGCCGAGGAACGCGTACAGCCGCGAACCCGCGACCACCGCGCCCAGCAACGGGAACTGGAAGTCGCCGGGCAGGTCGATCGTCTTGGGCTCGGCACCGAAGAACATCAGCAGCCCGTTCTCCAGCAGCAGCGACAGGCCGAGCGTGATCAGCAGCTGGTTCTCCAGCGACCCTCCCCCCTTCCCGGACAGCAGTCCGCGGTGCACGGCCGCGCCGAGCAGGAACAGCACGGGCACCGCGGCGATCAGCGTCAGGTAGGGGTGCAGCCCGGTCGCCTGGATCATCCCGAAGGACAGGAACATCGCGACCGTGAGGAACGCGCCGTGGGCGAAGTTCACGATGTCGAGCACGCCGAAGATCAGCGTCAGGCCCATCGCGATCAGGCCGTAGAGCCCGCCGGTCAGGATGCCGGTGACCACCGACTGCCAGACCACCAGGCCGCTGCCGGACTGCACCAGCGCGAGCACGATCGCGACGACGAGGACGGCGGCCACGATGCCGGCCCGGCCGAGGAAACCCCTGTCCGCCTTGATCTTCTGGTCGGGTGGTGCGGTTTCGGGGACGACGGGCGCCCCGGTGTCGAGTTCGGTCATGGTCGCCACGCCACCCTGTAGTCGGGCCGGGATTCGGCTTTTTCGGGGGGATACACCTGCTGGACCCGCCCGTCCCGGACCTGCATCAGGACGGGGAAGGCGTTGCGGTTGTCGCCGTTGGGGGCGAACTGGATCTGCCCGCGGCCGACGGTCAACGGCGAGACCTGGGCGGCGGCGATCGCGTCCCGCACCTTCTGCGGGTCGGTGCTCGCGGCCTGCTCGACGCCGTGCGCGATCACCTGGACCGCGTCGTAGGACAGGACCGCGCCGGTGCGCATCGGGTCGCCGTAGAGCTTTTGGTACTTCTCGCGCAGCGCGACGGTCTCGGGGTTCGTCGCGTCGTAGTGGTAGTTGGTGCTGAAGTAGAGGTTGCCGAGCGCGGCGGCGTCGGCGACGAACTTGGGCTGGTCGTACGCGCCGTTCGAGACACCCCAGACCGCGTTGAGGCCGGGTTTGACCGACGCGATCGCCTTGGCCGCCAAAAGACTGTCGCGGTAGTAGCCGGCGACCGCCAGCACGTCCGCCCCCGAGGCCTTGACCTGCGTGATCTGGGCGGTCAGGTCGCTGACGGTGGTGGCGTCGTAGCTGATGTTCGGGCCGATCCCGATGCCGAGCTGCTTCGCCGCGGCGGTGAAGGCGTCGGCCGCGCCGCTGCCGAAGTCGCTCTGCTCGTGCAGGAACGCGACCTTGCGCACGGGCTTGCCGGCCTGGTCCGAAACCGCCTTCAGGTACTGCGCGGCGGCCGTCGCGATCGCCTTGCTGCCCGGCTGCACGCGGAACGAGTACTGGTAGCCGTGGGAGAAGATCGCGTCGGAGGCGGTCACGTCCATCACGAACGGGACCCGGTTGCGTTCGGCCACGACGGCGACGTTGGTGCTCACGGCGCTCTGGTAGGTACCGACCAGGCTGACCGCGCCGGCCGAGATCAGCCGCTGGGCCTCGCTCTGCCCGATGTCGGCCTTGCCCTGCGTGTCCCCCGTGACCAGCTCGACCTTGCGGCCGCCGAGCGACTTGATGCCGCCGGCCGCGTTGATCGCGTCGACCGCCAGCTGCGCGCCGCGGCGCATCTGCAGGCCGTCGACCGCGTTCGAGCCGCTGACCGGGTGCAGTGCCCCGATCTTGACCGGGCCCTCGTCCCGCCCCGCGGCGGCGCCCCCGGCTCCCATCGGAGCCGATCCCCCGCACCCGGTCACGAGCAGGGCCAGCGCCCCGAGTCCCGCGACGAGCATTCGTGCGGACATGTCACCTCTTCCCACTGGAAGGGCTGTCGTTCCGCTAAGCGAAACGCCAGGTTTGTTGCGGGTCATCGTGACACCCGGCCCGACTTCAGGTCAACATCTGCGCATAACTTGACGGACACGTGCGATCAGTGCGAACTTGGGAAACACCGAGAGACGTCGCTACGAAACCAGACGTTCACAAGCGTTCCCCCCGGCGAAACGATGATCGGATCCGAGTCGCCGGACGAGAAAGGCAGGTAAGCCCCATGACGGGCGCTTTGTCCGGGATCCGGGTGCTCGACACCGCCACCCTGTTCGCCGGCCCGCTGGCCGCGACGCTGCTGGGCGACTTCGGCGCCGAGGTGATCAAGATCGAGCACCCGAACGGCGATCCCGTGCGCAGCCACGGCGCGCAGCGCGACGGCGTCGGCCTCTGGTGGAAGATGCTCGGCCGCGGCAAGAAGGCGATCACCCTGTACCTCGGCTCGCCCGAGGGTCAGGAGATCTTCAAGAAGCTGGTGGCGGACGCGGACGTCGTCGTGGAGAACTTCCGTCCCGGCACGCTCGAGCGCTGGGGCCTGGGCTACGACGAGCTTCGCGAGATCAACCCCGGGCTGGTGCTCACCCGTGTCACCGGGTTCGGGCAGATCGGCCCGTACGCGAAGCGGCCCGGCTTCGGCACCCTCGCCGAGGCGATGAGCGGGTTCGCCGCGATCACCGGCGAACCGGACGGCCCGCCGACGCTGCCGCCGTTCGGCCTCGCCGACGGGATCGCCGCGCTGACCACCGCCTACGCCGTGATGACCGCGCTGCGGGCCCGCGACCAGACCGGGCGCGGGCAGGTCGTCGACCTGGCCATCATCGAGCCGATCCTGACGCTGCTCGGGCCGCAGATCATCGCCTACGACCAGCTCGGCACGCTGCAGCCGCGCACCGGCAACCGGTCCACCAACAACGCGCCGCGCAACACCTACCGCACCCGTGACGGCAGCTGGGTCGCCATCTCCACCAGCGCGCAGTCCATCGCCGAGCGCGTGATGCGGCTGGTCGGACGCCCGGAGCTGATCGACGAGCCGTGGTTCGCCAGCGGAGCCGAACGCGCGCAGCACGCCGATCTGCTCGACGACGCCGTCGGCTCGTGGATCGCCGACCGCGACCGCGACGACGTCGTGAAGGCGTTCGAAGAGGCCCAGGCCGCCGTCGCGCCGATCTACACCGCCGCCGATGTCATGACGGACCCGCAGTTCGCGGCGCTGAACAGCATCACGACGGTCGACGACGACGAGCTCGGGCCGGTGAAGATGCAGAACGTGCTGTTCCGGCTGTCGGAGACGCCCGGCGGGATCACCTCGGCCGGGGCGCCCCTCGGCGCGCACACCGCCGAAGTCCTCGGCCGCTACGGCCTGGGCGAGCCGGAACTCGCGGCCCTGCGCGACAAAGGCGTGATCAAGTGAGCGAGGTCCTGCGCAGCTGGCTGTACGTTCCGGGTGACCGGCCCGACCGGATCGCCAAGGCACTGGCCGGTCCGGCGGACGCCGTGATCATCGACCTCGAAGACGCCGTCGCCGCGGCGGCGAAAGACGAGGCGCGGCGCAACGCGCTGGCCGCGTTGGACGACGGCGCGAAAGCGTTCGTCCGGATCAACGCGCCGGGCACCCCCGCCGGCGAGGCCGACATCAAGGCACTGACCGGGGCCGCGGGCGTTCGCGTGCCCAAGTGCGAGGACCCGGGCGAGCTTCGGCGGGTCGCCGACACCCTCGGCGTGCCGGTGTACCCGGTGCTCGAATCCGCGCTGGGTGTGGAGAACGCACTGGCCATCGCCACCGCGCACCCGCTCGTCGCCGGGATCTCCCTCGGGGAAGCCGACCTCGCCGCGGACCTGCGCGTCACCGGCGGGGACGCGCTGACCTGGCCGCGCTCCCGGGTCGTCGTCGCGGCGCGGGCGGCCGGGCTGCCGAGCCCGGTGCAGAGCGTCTGGACCGCCGTGCGCGACCTCGACAGCCTGCGCGCGAGCACCGAAGCCGGGCGGCGGGCCGGGTTCTTCGGCCGGTCGGTGATCCACCCCGCCCAGATTCCCGTGGTGCACGAGGTGTGCGCGCCCGACCCGGCGGAAACCGCCTGGGCGAGCGACCTGCTCGACCGGCTCGCGACGGAGGGCTCGGCGGCCTGGATCGACCACCACGGACAGTTCGTCGACGCCGCGATCGTGGCGCGCGCCCGCTGGGTGCTCGCGCTCGCGCAGGAAAGGGAAGGCCAGCACTCATGACACGTCCCCAGGATCCGCTGCTGTCGGCGATCGCCGGCGGGGTCCGGCTGATCGAGCTCGGGCAGCCGTTCTTCACCGGCATGCCCTGCTCGCCGAACCACCCCGGGTTCCGGATGACGCTGATCCGCCGCCACGGCGACATGCGCCGCCCGGACGGCGGGTCGGCCGCCAACGAGATCATCGTGACCGGCGGGCACGTCGGCACCCACATCGACGCGCTGTCGCACGTCAGCCACGACGGCAAGCTGCACGGCGACGTCGACGCCGCCGAAGCCCAGCAGGGCGGCGTGTTCCGCACGCACGGCGCGGAAAACCTCCCCGGCCTGCTGCGGCGCGCGGTGCTCCTGGACGTGGCCGCGGTGCACGGCGTCCCGACGCTGGAACCGGGGTACGGCGTCACGGCCGACGACCTGGACGCGGCCGCGAAGCTGGCCGGCACCGAGCCCGGCGCCGGCGACGTCGCGCTGATCCGCACCGGCTGGGCGCGGAACTTCGACGACGCCGCGAAGTACATGGGCAAGGAGACCGGTGTCCCCGGCGCGACGACGTCGGCGGCGGAGTGGCTGGCCGCCCGTGAAGTCGTCGCCACCGGTGCCGACACGACGGCTTACGAGCAGATCCCCGCCGGAGCCGGGCACGCCGTGCTGCCGGTGCACCGGATCCTGCTCGTGGAGTCGGGCATCTTCATCCTGGAACACCTGAACCTGGAAGCCGTCGCGGCCGAAGGCGTGCACGAGTTCGCGTTCGTGCTGGCGCCGCTGCGGATCGTCGGCGGCACCGGCTCGCCCGTGCGTCCCCTCGCGGCGGTGAGCGCATGACCGCCACGATCGTGCAGCAGCTGGCCGCGTTCGCCACGTCGGTGCGGGCCAAGGGGCTGCCGCCGGAACTGCGGGACGACGCCGCCCGGCGCGTCCTCGACGTGCTCGGCAACAGCCTGGCCGCCACCTCCGAGCGACCCGCTGTGGCCGTCGGCGCGCTGGTCCGGGAGTGGGGCGGCACCGGGCGGGCGACCGCGATCGGCACCGGCGACCGGCTGCCCGAGCCGAGCGCGGCCCTGCTGAACGGCACCCTCGCGCACTCGCTCGACTTCGACGACACGCACCTGCCGTCGGTGCTGCACCCGTCGGCGTCGGTGGTGCCCGCCGCGCTGGCTGTCGCGGAGTCGCGCGGGGCGACCGGGGCCCAGCTGCTCGACGCGATCGGCGTCGGCGTCGAGATCACGGTCCGGCTGGGGATGGCGGGCTACGACGAGGAACTCGGCAACTCGGTGTTCTTCGAGCGCGGCCTGCACGCGACCGCGATCTGCGGCGCCCTCGGGGCCGCGGCGGCCGCGGCGATGCTGTCCGATGTGGACGCCGAAGGCATCGCCGACGCCATCGGTATCGCGGCCAGCATGGGCTCGGGGCTCCTGGAGGCGAACCGCACGGGCGGCACGGTCAAGCGGATCCACTGCGGCTGGGCGGCCCACGGCGCGGTGACGGCGGCCGGCATGGCGCGTCACGGCATCACCGGACCGCCCACGGTCTTGGAAGGCCGCTTCGGGCTGCTGCAGGCGTTCTGCGGCGAACAGTCCGATGTGGACGTGATCGTCGACGGCCTCGGCGAGCGCTGGGAGCTGCCCGGGATCTTCTTCAAGCCATACCCGTGCAACCACTTCACCCATGCCGGCATCGACGCGGCGCGGCGGCTGCGTGCCCGGGGTGTCGACCCCGCCGACGTTCTCGAGCTGGAGCTGGGCGCGCCGACGGCGGTGCTGCGCACGATCGGCGAGCCGCGCGAAGCCAAGATCCGGCCCCGGTCGGGCTACCACGCGGCGTTCTCCGGCCCCTACACCGTGGCGGCCGGGCTGCTGGGCGGCGGCGGGCTGGGCGTGTTCCACGACGACTTCACCGACGAAGCCGCCGCGGACCCCGCCCGCCTCGCCTTGGCGGCGAAGGTCCGCTGCGTCCCGGACCCCCGGTGCGACGAGATCTTCCCCCTCCAGTTCCCGGCGGTCCTGCGCGCGCGGCTGAAGGACGGCCGGGAACTGGAGGAACGCGTCGACGTCAACCGGGGCGGCCCGGGCAACCCGCTCTCGGCGGACGAGCTGGCGACGAAGTTCCGCCTCAACGCGGCCCGGGTCCTCCCGGCCGAGGTCAGCGCGCGGATCACGGAGCTGACCTACGGGCTGGCCGAGCTGGGCGACCTCACGGAGCTGACCGGCCTGCTGCGCACCTGACCGAGGCTCCCCGGGAGATCGCTACCCGCCGGTAGCGACCTCCCGGGAATCGTGACCGTGCCCACCCGGGGGAACCACTCGGCCCCCACGTCCGTTTACGCTACCTACGGCACCGTAAGTTACGGTCGCGTAGGTACGGAAGGACGTCCCCATGCCGGTTCCGGAAAGCACGCGCCTGTTGTACGAGCTGGAAGGGACGGTCGAAGAGAACCTCAACCGGCACCTCGCCGCCGCCCAGGAGTGGATGCCGCACGAGTACGTCCCCTGGAGCCAGGGGCGGGACTTCGCCGAGCTCGGCGGCGAGGCGTGGGATCCCGAGCAGTCCCGCGTCACCCCGATCGCGCGGACGGCGCTGGAGGTCAACCTCCTCACCGAGGACAACCTGCCCAGCTACCACCGCGAGATCGAGCGCGCGTTCGGCCGCGACGGCGCCTGGGGCACCTGGGTGCACCGCTGGACGGCCGAAGAGGGCCGGCACGGCATCTGCATCCGCGACTACCTGCTGGTCACCCGCGCCGTCGACCCCGTCGAGCTGGAGCGCATGCGGATGGAGACGATGCAGGCGGGCTACGAAACCGGCGACAAGCCGCTGCTCCACGTCTGCGCCTACGTCTCGTTCCAGGAGCTGGCGACCCGGATCTCGCACCGCAACACCGGCCGCTACACGCAGGACCCGCTGGCCGAGCGGCTGCTGGCCCGGGTGTCCACGGACGAGAACCTCCACATGGTCTTCTACCGCAACCTGGTGAAGGCCTCCCTGGAGATCTCCCCCGACGCCATGATGCGCGCGATCACCGACGAGGTCGTGTCGTTCGCGATGCCGGGCGCGGTGATCCCGAGCTTCGCCCGGAAGGCGGCCCTGATCGCCAAGGCGGGCATCTACGACCTGCGCATCCATCACGACGACGTCGTCCTGCCGCTGCTGCGCTACTGGAAGATCTTCGACCTGACCGGCCTCGGCCCGGAGGGCGAAGCCGCCCGCGACGAGCTGGCGGCCTTCCTCAAGAACCTCGACGCCCAGGCGGCCCGCTTCGAAGAGCGCCGGGACGCCGCCGAGGCCCGGCGGAACAAGATGGCCAACGGCTGACGCGGCCGGGCGGGCGGCCCTGACGGTTGCCCGCCCGGGACAGCAACCGCCGGATTTTCGGGCATCCGGTTCACCTTCACGACACCTGGCGTTCCCACGCTGCTACCTTCGCGTCAAGCTTGCTTGAAAGTTTGACGAAGGTTCGCCGTGACGTCAGGAAGGTCGCGTAGTGGGCAACCCGCTGGTCGCGGAGACCAAAGACTCCACCAAGGCGTATTCGGGTGTTTCGCTGCTGGAGTCGGCGGCCGACCTCAAGTCCGCGATCGAGAGCGGCGACTGGGCCTCGGTCGCCATGGGCGCCGTGGGCACTGCCCTCGACGCCCTGTCGATGGCCATGGATCCGTTCGGCGCGATCCTCGCCGCCGGCGTCGGGTGGCTGATCGAGCACGTCGGGCCGCTCAAAGAGGCTCTTAACGGTCTGACCGGCAACGCTGACGAGATCGCGGCGCAGTCGGAGACGTGGAAGAACGTCGCGACCGAGTTGGGCAGCATCGGCCAAGACTTGACCGGGATGGTCAAGACGGACGTCTCGTCGTGGACCGGCACCGCTGGGGACGCCTACCGCCAGCGCGCGCAGGACACCGTCGTTCTGCTGGAGACCGCGCAGAAGGGCTGCGAAGGCGCGTCCAGTGGTGTGAAGACCGCCGGTGAGGTCGTCGCGGCGGTGCGGGCGCTGGTCCGCGACATCATCGCCGAACTCGTCGGGCACCTGATCAGCTGGGCCCTGCAGGTCGTGTTCACCCTCGGCATCGGCATGACGTGGGTCGTCCCGCAGGTGATCACCGCCGTCGCGAAGACCGCGTCCAAGATCGCCGACCTGACCAAACGCCTGGTCAAGGCACTTCAGGCGCTGATGCCGTTGCTCAAGCGGGCCGGTGACCTGTTCGGCGACGCGGCCAAGGCACTCAAGAACATCAAGCCGGGCAAGGCAGCGCCGCCGCCGAAGCACGCCGACATCAACGGCAACCCGAAGGGCCTCGACGGGCCCAACGGCAAGGGCGGCCCCGACGCACCGCCGCCGAAGACCGACCCGCCGCCGAAGGGTGGCGACAGCACCACTCCCTCGGGTGCGAAGGGCGACGACACCACGCCGTCCGGCGCCAAGACCGACCCACCACCCAAGAGCGACCCGCCGCCCAAGACCGATCCGCCGCCGAAGAGCGACCCGCCCGCCGACGGCCCGCCGCCGAAGGCCGACCCGCCCGGGGGCACGCCGAAGGGCGGCCCCGACGGCGGAGCCAAGCCGAAGGGCGACCCCAAGGGCGACGGCCCGCGCGACCGCGCGGTGCCGGACGACAAGAAGGTCTGCGTCTCCGACCCGGTGGACGTCGCCACCGGCGAGGTGGTGGTCACCCAGGTCGACCTGACCCTGCCGGGCGACGCGGGCGACCTGGAACTGACCCGCACGCACCTGTCGTCCTACCGCACGGGCCGCTGGTTCGGCCGGTCCTGGACCTCCACCCTGGACCAGCGGCTGGAGGTCGGCCCCGAGCACGTCCGGTTCTACGCCGAGGACGGCATGGTCCTCGTCTACCCGGTGCCCGCCGACGGACCCACGCTGCCGCTGGAAGGCCCGCGCCACCCGCTGCACCGCTCCCCCGGCGGCTACCGGCTCGCCACCGGCGAGCGTGAACTGCACTTCACCGGCAGCGGCCGGATCGCGGCGCTCACGGCGATCGAGCAGAACGGCAGCCGTACCGAGATCGCCTACGCCGCGGACGGCACGCCCACCGCGCTGCGCCGCGACGACGGCGTCGAGATCCGGATCGGCACCGCCGAGGGCCGGGTGGTCGCCCTGGGCGCGCCCGACGCCGCGCCGCTGGTCCGGTTCGGCTACAACCGGCTGGGCCAGCTGACCACCGTCGCGGACTTCGCGGGCCGCCCGATGACGCTGGACTACGACTTCGAGCACCGGCTCGTCGGCTGGCAGGACCGCACCGGCACCTGGTACCGCTACGTCTACGACGCCGCCGGCCGCTGCGTGCGCACCGTCGGGGCGAACGGCTTCTACAACGCGACGTTCGCCTACGAGCCCGGCGCCACCCGGCACACCGACGCGCTCGGCCACACCTGGACCTACCGGCTCAACGACGCCGGGCAGCTCGTCGAACGGATCGACCCGCTGGGCGGCTCCCGGCGCTACACCTGGAGCCGCTACGACCAGCTGCTGTCCCAAGTGGACGAACTGGGCCGCGAAACCCGGTACGACTACCGCGACGGCGAGCTCGCCACCGTCATCCGCCCCGACGGGTCCGTGGTCCGGACGGCACCCGCATCCGAGGGCGAGGTGCGGCTGCAGGTGGGCGACGGCGACGCCGCCGTCCACCGGGTGGTGCCCGCGGCCGACCCGTTCACCGTCCTGCCCGGTGCCGCGGGGGCGGGCGATCCGGCAGCCGCGCCCGACCCGCTCGCCGACGCACCGGCGACCGACGGGCGCCCCGGGGACCGCGACGTCTTCGGCCGGCCGCAACTCGTGCACACCGCCTCCGGCGGCGCGGCCCGGCTGGGCTGGACGGCCGAGGGCCGCCGCGCCTGGCGGATCGGCCCGCACGGCGACCGGGAAACCTGGCTGCACGACGCGGAAGGGCAGGTCGTCGAGTACCGCGACGCGGCAGGCGGCGTGCGGCGCCGCCAGTACGGGCCGTTCGGGCTCGCCGTGGCCGACATCGACGCGGCGGGCGCGCGGACGACGTACGGCTACGACACCGAACTGCGGCTCACCGCGGTGACGAACCCGCGGGGCCTCACCTGGCGCTACACCTACGACCCGGCCGGGCGCCTGGTCGAGGAGACCGACTACGACGGCCGCCGGCTCACCTACGCCTACGACGCGGCCGGGCAGCTGCGGCGCATGACCAACGGCCTCGGCGAACCCACCGAGTTCGCCTACGACCTCCTCGGCAACGTCGTCGAACGGCGGACGGCCGAGGACGTCACCCGCTACGCCTACGACGCCCTGGGCCGGCTGGCCCTCGCCGAGAACGCCGAGTCCCGCCTGGAGGTCGTCCGGGACGGGCACGGCCGGGTGATCGCCGAGACGGTCAACGGGCTCGGCGTGGCCTGGAGCTACGAAGGAACGCTCCTGCGCCGCCGCACCTCGTCCGGTGTGGACAGTGAATGGACCTTCGACGACGCGGGCCTGCCGCGCTCGCTGCGGATCGCCGGGCACGACGTCGGGTTCGAGCACGACGCGGCCGGGCGCGAGGTCGCCCGCGGCGTCGACGGGACGGTGCTGCTCCGGCGGCGGTTCGACGCGGAGGACCGGCTCGCCGCGGAGGAGATCGCCGGCGTCGGGCAGCGCACCTACGGCTACCGGCCCGACGGCAGGCTCGCCGCGGTCGGGGACACCTGGCGGCTGGAGTTCGACCCCGCGGGCCGGGTCGGCGAGGCGCGCGGTCCCGGCGGGGCCGAGCGGTTCGCCCGCGACGCCGCGGGCAGTGTCACCTCGGCCGACTCGCCGGCGCTGCCGGGTCCGCGGACCTACCGCGGGAACACGCTGGTCTCGGCGGGCGGCACCCGCTACACCGGTGACGCGCAGGGGCGGGTCACCGGCCGGCACCGCGGCGAGCGGTCCTGGACGTTTTCGTGGGACCAGCTGGACCGGATGCGCGGCGTGCGGACCCCGGACGGCGCGCGCTGGACCTACCACTACGACCCGCTCGGCCGCCGGTTCGCCAAGCGGCGCTGGGTCACCGGCGCCGACGGCGAACCCGAGCTCGCCGCCGACACGCGGTTCCTCTGGAGCGGCTTCGACCTCGTGGAGCGCGTCGAATCCGGCGCGGACGGTTCGCGCCGGATCCTCACGTGGGAACGGCATCCCGCCGACAGCCGCCCGGTCGTGCAGGTCGAGCGCACCGCGTCCGGGGAACGGTTCCACTGCGTGATCACCTCGCCCGCGGGCACGCCGACCGAGCTGCTGGACGCGCGGGGCGCGCTGGTCTGGCGGGACCGCAGCAGCTTCTGGGGCGCGCCGCTGCCCGGCGCCGACGCTGCGGCCGTCCCGCTGGCGTTCCCCGGGCAGCACCGCGACGAGGAAACCGGGCTGCACTACAACGTGTTCCGCTACTACGACCCGGAAACCGCGCGGTACCTCAGCCAGGACCCGCTCGGGCTCGCCGCCGCGCCCGACCCCGTCGGGTACGTCGCCGAACCGCTGCTCACCGGCGACCCGCTCGGACTCGTGGGCGCGTGCGGCAAGACCGGCGGGCCGTCGAGCACGAAGCGGCCCCGCCCGGACGACTTCGACCAGCACCCGGACCTCAAGCCGCCCCCGGCGAAGAGGCCCGACCTCGGCGTCGACGTGAACCGCATGACGCGCGAGGAATGGGAGAAGTTCAAGCCCGAGCTGGACCAGATGATGCGCGCCGACAAGCACTTCTTCTGGTCCGGCGGGTACAAGCAGGGCCACGGCGGGCCGGACGACCCGTACCTGGGCTCGATCGAGTTCAAGGCGAACTCGGTCGCCAAGCAGCACGGCGGCAACACCCTCGAGGGTCTCGTCGCCGACAACCACCTGAAGATGCCCGGCTGGGTCGACGACAAGATGATGAAGGACCCGGACAAGGGGTACTGGTCGCACGGCGACCACGGCACGTCCAACCTCGACCAGAAGAACTTCGTCAAGGAGAAGTGGGACCACGCGTCGGAAACGTTCGCGAAGAACTCGACGCCGGACACCCACGTCGTCTTCCCGGACAAGCCCGGGAAGGAGACCAGCACCGGGATCCCGAACCCGAACGGCGACATCTACCCCTACCGCCGGCCCGACAACATCTTCGACAAGATCGAGTACCCGAAGCTGGAGCAGAACGGCATCAAGGTCACCGAGCACAACGCCGAGACCGGCGCGACGCGCCCGTACCAGAAACCCTGACCGCGAGGCGGGTTCGGCGATGGCGTAGCCGGGCCGGCGCTGGGCCGGTCCGGCGCCGAACAGCTGCGCGTAGAAGTCGACCGAACCTTCGAGGTCCCCGACCCGCAGGGCGGGACCCACGCGGGCGGGTTCCGCACGCCGGCCGACCCGACCCGGGTGCAGATCCTCGCCGGCCTCCGCCACCGGGCCCCTGACGGTCGGCGAGGTCATCGAGCGGGTCAGCCTCGGTCCCACCGGGCAGGCGACCGGCTCCATTCGGCGGTCGTCCGCGCCGGCCGGCCCCGATCGGGCGGGCACGCGGGTGGCGGGCCTACCGATTCCGGCGCCGTGGACCTAGCGTGGAGCGGGACGGCACTGCTGCTCGCCTGAGGAGAGACGATGCTGGGCACGCTCGACCTCGAGGTGACGTCCCAGCCGCTCTACACCCTGGTCACCGTCACCGGCGGCCTGCACCTCGGCAGCTACCGGCACCTGCGCGACGGCCTCCTGGAGGTCGCGGCGGACGAGCCGGAAGCCGTGATCGCCGGGGTCGACGGGCTCGACCTCGACGCCGTCGCGCCGGTCGGGGTGTTCGGGCTGGTCGCGCGGCGGCTCGGGACCTGGCCGGGGATCCCGTTCGCGCTGGCCGGCGCCGCGAACCGGACCCGGGCGCTGCGGGAGCAGGGGATCCACCGCCGGGTCGCGATCGGCGAGGACGTCGGGAGCGCCGAGCGCGCGCTGTGCAAACCTTCGCGGCAGCGGACCGAACTGGTCCTGCCCCGCGCCCCCGAAGCGTCGGCGATGGCCCGCGCCGCCGTGCGGGAAGCGTGCGCGCGGTGGGCGGTCCCGCAGTTCGTCTACGACGGCATCCTCGTCGCCGGCGAGCTCGCGGCCAACGCGACCCAGCACACCACCTCCGCGGCCGCCCTGCGGCTGGACCTGCGGCGCGGACGGCTGACCATCGCCGTGCTCGACGACGATCCCCACCCGGCCGTGCTGCTCCCCCGGTCGCGCCCCGGCGCCGCCGGGCTGGGCCTGCACATCGTGGCGCGCTCGGCGGACGCGTGGGGCTGCAGCCCCCGCTGGTCCGGCGGCAAGGTCGTCTGGGCCGTCCTCACCAGCGAGCGGCACGCCGGCGAGTAGGGCCGAGCCGCGTCCGCTGTCAGCCCGGGTTCGCCCGCAGCGCCTTGGCCAGCGTCGAGTACAGGGAGACGCGATCGTCGGTCCAGAACATCAGCAGCACGACCGACACCGGGTGGGGCGGCGTGACGAGGCACAGCCGCCGCCGCTCGGCGTGGGCGCGCCGCGCCGCGTGGCCCAGCGCCCGCAGGCCGGCCGCGCCGAGGAAGGTCACCCGGGACAGGTCCACCACGGTGACCGCGGCCAGGCCCGGCCCCGTCGCGCGCTGCAGGAGCCGGACGGAGAGAGCGTCGATCTCGCCGACGGCGCTGATGACCAGCAGGCCCGGGCGCACCTCGTCCCGCGCGACCGAAAGGATCTTCGCCGCCGCCTGCCACGGGCTCTTCGAGGACACGATGTCGTCCTCCTGTCCCGGGCCGGCCCGTCGCGCGGACGCGCGGCCGGCTCGGCTCCCAGTGAAGCACGGCCCACGACGGCACCGGCCACTCTTGCCACGGAGTGTGCCACGTTGCAAACTGGGCGGGCCCCGCTGTCGTGCCCGCTCCCCCACCCCGGAGGTCAAAGGTGACCGACTTCGATCGACGTGCCGTGCTGAGCACCCTCGCCGCGCTGGGGGTGACCGGCGTGACGGCGAGCCTCTTCGGCGGCACCGCCGAAGCGTCCGGCACCAGCCCCCTGGACCTGAAGTTCGAGGTGGCGGAGCAGTTCCGGCCGTTCGACCTGATCGCACCGAAGTTCGTCCAGGTCGACACGCGGGCCCGGCCCGGCGCGCTCGTCAAGACCGGCGTCCGGCCGAAGGCGCCCTACGGGACGGTGACCGTCGAGGTGTCCGGCGAACGCGCTTCCGTCGTCGCGGGGCTGGCCGGGGACACGACGTCGGTGCTCGGCACCTACGACGCCGTCGAGAAGCAAGCAGCCGTCGAAATCACCACGCCCGGCGGCACCACCGTGGTCAAGACCGCCCCGGCGGACCTGCCGGCGGCGTTCGGGTTCGCCGTGGTGGTCAACGAAAACGCGGTCACGGTGCTGGCCGACACCGGAACCGGCTGGCGGCCGCTGCTGACCGAGCGCGACGGGGTCCACGCCCGGATCGACCTGCGCGACCCGGCCGTGCTGGGCAGGCTCGGCTACGCCTACGGCAGCCGCGGCCCGGCGCGGCTGGGCCGGGTCCGCGCCGGCTACTTCGGCCAGGCCGGCGTCCGCGACCCCCACGTCGTCCAGTACGCCGACGGCCGGCCGTACATCCGCCACGGCAAGCTCTACCTGACCATGACCAACGCCGGCCTCGGGTTCTTCCAGCAGGCGCACTGGGCGGTGTGGACGCTCGACCTCGCCGACCCGACGAAGCTCGACCAGGTGGCGACGCTGTTCTTCGCCCGCGACGGCGTCGTGCTCGGCGACCACGCCGGCCAGATCGTCCGCGACGACGAGCACGACCGCTTCATCCTGCTCATGAGCTCCTGGGGTGACTTCGCCTTCACCGGCGTCCACGTGCGCCACACGACCACCCGCGCCGACGTGCTTTCGGGCGTGCACGTCCTGCCCACCGAGCAGCTCCCGCTGCCCACGACCGTGAGCTCGTGGGATCCGGGGCTGACGAAGATCGACGGCCGCTGGCACATCGGGTTCGTGGAAAGCCCGGCGCAGCAGCCCGCGTTCGTGTTCCACCCCGCGCTGGCGGCCGCGCCCCGCGGCGCCGACTACGACCAGGGCCTGACGCTGCTGGGCGCGGACCTGTCGGTCAGCCAGACCGAAGGCCCCATCCTGCAACGGATGGGCGGCCGCTGGTACCTGTTCGCCAGCGACGGCGACGCGCGCGAGTACCCGGTCTACGACCTGCGGCTGCGCAAGCTGGGCACGCTGAACGCGCCGTACGGCACCAACATCCCGCACCCGATGCTGGTGCGGATCGGCGGCCGCTGGTGGCTCCCGACCTTCAACGGCACCCAGTACGCCGAAGACGTCCTCGGCTACGGCGGCCACGGCGACTTCATCCTGATGCGGGCGTGACGCTCAGCCCAGCCGGCTCCGGACGTTCTCGCGGGTTTCGTCGTCCATCGGGTGGAAGCACTCGATCCGCAGTTCCTGGAGCGTGACGTCCTGGGGTGTGCCCAGCGTCGTCACCGTCGAAAAGAAGCCGAACCGCAGGCCGTCGCGGGCGTAGCGGATCGGGACGATCGGCAGCAGCGGGCCGGTCGCGTCCAGGGCGCGCAGGGTCGCCGGCACCCCGGGGTAGTGCAGCACCTCGTCCAGGATCCGCTGGGCGCGCTCGTCGGTCACGCCGCCGAGCGCCTCCCGGCGCACGCGCGCGACCAGGGCCCCGGCGACCTCCGGCCAGTTCGTCACGTGCGACCGCACGCCGTCCGGGTGGAACATCCGCCGGAGCACGTTCGGCGGCCCGGGCGCTTCCCCGTCGCGTCCACTGTGGAGGAACGCGAAGAACCGGCGGGCAGCGCCGTTGGTGTGCCGGATGTCCCAGCTGCGGGAGACGTTCGGGTTCGTGCCCGGCGCCGCGGCCGTCATGGCCACCTCGCCGGTCCTGCTCAACTCGTTCTTCTCCGCCTTCGGCCACTTCCGCGGCGGCGGCACGTTCACCCCGGCCGAGCGGCAGGTGCTGCTCCTCTCCAACGCCGTCGCGAACGCGAGCGAATGGGCGGTCGCGTTCCACACCCTGGAGGCGCTGGCCGACGGCGTCCCTCCCGAGGACGGTGAGCGGCGCCTTCGCCGCGTCCGGCGCGGTGTCCACGGTGTGCATCGGATAACTGGTCATGCCGGAAGCTTGGCCCGGCCAGGTCGGGGAAACAATTCCCTCGGAGGTAAGCATCCTCAGCGCAGCTGCCGCCAGGCTTCGCGGCGCCGGCGCTGGGCCTCCGGGTCCGCCACCGGCGCCGCCGACAGCAGCCGCTGCGTGTACGGGTGCGCCGGCGCCGTCAGCACCTCCTTCGTCGGCCCCTGTTCGACGACGTGCCCGCGGTGCATCACCGCCACCCGGTCGGCCAGCTGCTCGATCACCGCCAGGTCGTGGCTGATGAACAGGCACGCGAACCCGAACTCGCGCCGCAGGTCGCGGAGCAGGTCGAGCACCCGCGCCTGGATGGTGACGTCGAGCGCGCTCGTCGGCTCGTCGGCCACCAGCAGGTCCGGGCGCAACGCCAGGGCCCGCGCGATGCACGCGCGCTGGCGCTGGCCGCCCGACAGCTCGTGCGGGTAGCGGCCGGCCAGCGACGGCGAGAGCTGGACCGACGACAGCAGCTCCGCCACCCGTCCGTCCACTTCGGACGAGCGCACCGCCTTGTGCAGCCGGAGCGGGGTCGCGACGCTCTCCCCCACGGTCGTCCGCGGGTTGAGCGAGGACAGCGGGTCCTGGAACACCACGCCGATCCGGCGCCGCAGGGCCTTCGCCGCGCGGCCGCGCACCCGGGTGATGTCCGCGTCTCCGATGTGGACGGATCCCGCCGTCGGCGCCAGCAACCCCGTGACGGCCCGCGCGACGGTGCTCTTGCCCGACCCGGACTCGCCGACGAGCCCGAGCACCTCGCCCGCGCCGACGTGCAGGTTCACCCCTTCGGCGGCGCGGACGGCAATCGCGCGGAACCGGCCGCGGTAGGTCACGGACAGGTCCGTCAAGCGCAGCAAGGGGTTCTCGGCGGGTACGTCCGGGACCGACGCCGTGGCGGGGTGTTCGGCGGCCGCCACGTGGCCCGGCCCCACCTCGATGTCCGCGGACAGCGCGCGTTCGAGTCCGGTGTTCGCCGTGCCGGACAGCGAGACGACCGAGCCGAGCAGCTGCCGCGTGTAGTCCTCGGCGGGTGCGGAGAAGATCGAGGCGGCGGTCCCCTGCTCGACGACCCGGCCGTCGTGCATCACCACCACGCGGTCGGCCAGGTCGGCGACCACGCCCATGTCGTGCGTGATGAGCAGGATCGCCGTGCCCAGCCGCGAGCGCAGGTCCCGCAGCAGCTCGAGGATCTCCGCCTGGACCGTGACGTCCAGCGCGGTGGTCGGCTCGTCGGCGATCAGCAGCTTCGGCTCGTTCGCCACCGCCATCGCGATCACGACGCGCTGCAGCTGCCCACCGGACAGCTCGTGCGGGTACGCCCGGAACCGCTCGCGGGGCGCGGGCAGCCCGACCAGGCCGAGCAGCTCGATCGCCCGCTCGCGGGCCGCGGCCGCGGTCAGCTCCCGGTGGGTCCGGATCGCCTCGACGAGCTGGTCGCCGACGGTGAACACCGGGTTCAGCGCGCTCATCGGCTCCTGGAACACCATGCCGACGTCGCCGCCGCGGACGGCGCGCAGCTCGGCCGGGGTCATCGTGTACAGGTCGCGCCCGGCCAGCTCCGCGCGCCCGGACACCGTCGCCGTGGGCGGGAGCAGGCCGAGCAGGGACATCGCGGTGACCGTCTTGCCGGAGCCGGACTCCCCGACCACCGCGACGACCTCGCCCGCGTGGACCTCGTAGCCGACCCCGCGGACGGCTTCGACGTCGCCGAACGAGACCGCCACGTCGTGCAGCCGCAGGAGCCCGGCTCCGGTCACTGGACGATCCCCAACTTGCGGTAGTCGACGTAGGCCGGGAAGCGGCCGATCTGGACGTCGCCCACCTGCGACCCGTGCAGGAACGAGTTGCGGGTGTAGATCAGCGGCACGACCGGCGAGTCGGCCAGGATCTTCTTGTCCAGTGCCGCCCACTTCTTGCCGGCTTCGGCCGGGTCGATGGTGGCCTGCGCCTCCGCGATCAGCCTGTCGACCTCGGGGTTGTTGTAGCGCGACTCGTTGTACCCGCCGTTGCCGATTTCGGTCGACTGGAACAGCGGCTGGATGTTCGCGTTGGCCGACGGGATGTCCGGCTGCCACGAGGTGAGCGTCAGGTCGTAGTCCGACAGGCCCTTGGTGTCCACTTCGGACGTGTAGGTGTCCTCGTCGAGCGGCTTGATCGTCACCTTGATGCCGGCCCGCGCCAGCGAGGCCTGGATCGCCGCGGCCTTCTCCGGGTAGCCGTTTTCGTTGTGGGTGGCCAGGACCAGGCCGTCGAGCCCGTTGGGCAGCCCCGCTTCGGCGAGCAGCTGCTTGGCCTTGGCCGGGTCACCGGACGGCGGCGCCGGGTAGAGGTCGTACTGCTCGCGGCCCTGCAGGCCCGGGGTGATCAACGTCGTGGCGACGTCGCCCGCGAGCTGCGCGCTGCCCGCGCTCGCGACCTGGTAGGCCGCCTTGTCCACGGCGTACTGGAACGCCTGGCGCACCTTCGGGTCCACCAGCTTGCCGCGCTGGGTGTTGAGCGAAAGGTAGGCCAGCGCCCCGGATTCCGACGTCACGAGCCGTGCCTTCGCCGACGGGTTGCCCTGGATCTGGGCCAGCTGCGCGGGCGAGGCGAACGACATGCCGAAGGCGTTGCGGTCCTTGCCGGTGTCGTCGATGAGCCGCTTGGAGATGACGCTGGTGTCCTGGCCGAGCTCGAAGTCGATGGTGTCCGCGTACGCCTTGCGCGTGGTGTCCTCGTCCCGGCTCCAGTTCGGGTTGCGGACCAGCTTCGCCGACTTGCCGCGCTCGTAGCTCTGCAGCTGGTACGGCCCCGACGCGACCGGGTGGTCGTTGTAGTTCGCCTCGGCGCCCTTGCCCTTCGGCACCGGCGCGAACGCCGGCGTGCTGGCGACCCAGTTCCAGTCACCGTACGGCCGCGCGAGGTGGAAGACGATCGTCTTCGCGTCGGGCGTCTGGATGGTGTCGAGCTCCTTGCCGCCGTCGAACGGGCCCTTGTACGCCAGGCCCGGCGAAAGCAGGTCCTTGTGGTAGGCCAGGCCACCGGAGAACGCGGGCGCGAAGGAGCGCTCCAGGCCCCACTTGACGTCCTCGGCCTTGATCGGCGTGCCGTCGGCGTACTTCAGGCCGTCCTTGAGGGTGAACGTCCACGTCTTGCCGCCGTCACTCGGGCGGCCGGTGTCGGTGGCCAGGTCGGGCACGATCGTGGTGTCCTTGCCCGGCGCGACGTCCCACGACGTCAGGCGCCGGTGGATCAGCCCGAGCGTGGTGACGACGAGGTTGGAGCTCTTCGCCGGGTCCCAGGTGATCGACGGCGCGTCGTTGAGCAGGACGAGGTTCCCGCCCGGCTTGACGGTGCCGCCCTGGGAGGCCGGAGTGTCGTTGGCGCCGCACGCCGTGAGCAGCGTGACAGCGGCCAGCACCCCCGCGGCGAACCGCAGCTTTTTCATCGTGTCCCCTTCAGACGAGGCGTGCTCGCGGATCGAGCGCGCCGTAGCAGAGATCGACCAGGAAGTTCAGGACCGTGACCAGCAGGGCCGAGAACAGCGTCACGCCCAGCAGCACCGGCAGGTTGAGCGACGAGATCGCGTCGACGAGCAGCCGGCCGACCCCGGCCATGCCGAAGATCCGCTCGGTGATCACCGTCCCGGCCAGCAGCCCGCCGAGGTCGACGCCGAACACCGTGACCACCGGCAGCAGGACGTTGCGCAGGGCGTGGCGCCCCACCACCTTCCGCTCGGTGAGCCCCTTGGCCCGCGCGGTGCGGATGTAGTCCTCGCCGAGGGTTTCGAGCATCTGGCCGCGGGTGAGCCGCGCGTAGATCGCCGCGTGCAGGAACGCCAGCACGAACCACGGCAGCACGAGGTGCCACGCCCACTGCGCCGGATCCTCGGTCAGCGGCACGTACCCGTTCTTCGGGACGACGTCGAGGGCGAACGCGAAGATCGTGATGCCGATCATCCCGGCCAGGTAGGCGGGCATCGACACCCCCGCCATCGCGGCGGCCATCGTGACCCGGTCGACGGCGGTTCCCCGCCGCAGCGCCGAGAGCACACCGAGGCCGACGCCGAGAACGATCCAGATCGCGGCCGCGCCCAGCGCGACCGAGAAGCTGACCCCGACGCGGTCGCCGATCTCGCTGAGGACGTCCACGTTGTTCTGGAAGTCGTAGCCGAAGCACGGTGCCGTGCAGTGGATCGCGGCGGCGCCGGTGCCGAACGTGCGGCCGCCGAAGATGCCGCCGAGGAAGTCGAAGAACTGCTGGTACCACGGCACGTCGTAGCCCATGAACTCCCGCGCCAAAGCGAGGCTCTCCGGGGAGCACGGGCGGCCGCAGGCCATCCGCGCCGGGTCGGCGGGCAGGACGTAGAACACCACGAACGTCACGAAGGCGACGACGAGCAGGACCAGCAGCATCCCGGCGAAGCGGGTCGCGGCGAAGCGGGCGGTGCGCATCAGGCGGCACTCCCCGACCGCGGGTCGAGCGCGTCGCGGATCGCGTCGCCGACGACGTTGAACGCGAGGGTGACCAGGAACAGCATCAGCCCGGGGAAGACCAGGTACATCGGGTCCGTCTCGAAGAAGTCGATGGCCGCGCTGATCGTGCGGCCCCAGCTGGGGGTCGGCGGCAGGACGCCGACGCCGAGGAACGACAGCGCGGCCTCGTTGCCGATCATCGCCGGGATGGACAGGCTGGCGACGACGATGATCGGCGCCCACAGGTTGGGCAGCAGCTCCTTGGTGAACACGTGCCACGGACCGCCGCCGACGGCCCGGGCGGCGGCGACGAAATCACGCTTGGCCAAGGTCAGGGCCTGCGCCCGGACGATGCGGGCGATGCGCGGCCAGCCGAAGAGCCCGAGGACGACGACCAGCGTGATCTGCCGCGGGAAGTCCACCGGCAGGACCGCGCCGAGCGCGATCATGAAGATCAGGTACGGGAAGCCGAGGATGACGTCGGCGGTCCAGGTGACCACCCGGTCCCACCAGCCCCCGAGGTAGCCGGCGCTCACCCCGATCACGACGCCGAGCGCGGTGGCCAGCACGGTGGCGCCGAGCCCGACCAGCAGCGACGTCCGGGCGCCGTGGGCGACGAGCGCGAAGAGGTCGACCCCGGTCAGGGGCTCGACGCCGAACCAGTGCGCGCCGCTCACCCCGCCGAGCGTGCCCGCGGGCAGCCCGGTCGGGCCGAGCGTGGCGATGTCCGGGGCGAGGCTCTGCCCCTCGGCCAGGACGAACAGGTCGGCACCGGCGGCGAGCAGCAGGATCAGGACGGCCAGCAGCGCGCAGGCGGACGTCCACCGCCCGGACCGGACGGCGCGCCACACGGCGGCGGGCAGCGAGCGCGCCGCGAGTGGCGGAAGGGAAGGGGCGGACACAGCACCTCAAGGTTCAGCCGATCGAGTGACGACCGAACCTTAGGGAGTTTTCCGTGATCGATCCACCGTCTCACCAGGTGGACGGAAAGTACCGCGCCTGTGGGCACTTCTGTCCGGTTCGCCCCGGTTTCCGGCCAGGATGCGGACGCATCACGTGTACCAGGTCGGCTCCGGCAGTTCGCCGCGCAGCGCGTAGACGCCGACCTCGCGGCGCTTGTACGCCACCGGGTCGTGGAGCGAGTGGGTGCGCAGGTTCCGCCAGAACCGGTCCAGGCCGTGCTTCGACGCGCTCGCGCGGGCGCCGGTCAGCTCGAAGATCTTCGTCCCGATCTCCAGGCCCGTCTCGATCACCCGCTGCTTGGCCGCCGCGATCAGCACCGCCAGTTCGCCGCGAGCCTCCGGCGTCAGGTCTTCGCGCGGGGCGTGCAGCACCCGCGAGATCGCCGCGCCGGCCTTGTCCGTGAGCGCCTCGGCCGCCCAGAGCTTGGCCTGCAGGTCGCCGTAGCCGTCGAGGATGTACCACTCGTCGGTCGCGGCGTCCTTGTCGTCGCCGCCGTACGGCCAGGGACGGGTGCGCTCGCGGGTGTAGGCGAGCCCGGCGTCGAGGGCGCCCTGGGCGATGCCGAGGTAGAAGTTGGTGAACACGAGCTGGATCGCGGGGACGTTGAGCGTGTTGTAGGTCAGCGGACGGAACTTCCGGTCGACGTAGCCGGCGGCGCTCGCCCACGGCACCCGCACGCCGGAGATCGTGACGCTGCCGGACTCGGTGAGCCGCTGGCCGATGTTGTCCCAGTCGTCGTGGAAGACGATACCGTCCTGAGTGGACGGAACGATGGCGAAGATGTGGTCCTCGGTGCCGGCCAGGACCCCCTCGAGCACGGTGAGGTCGGAAACCTTGCCGCCGGTGGAGAACGACTTGTGTCCGTTGTAGACGAGGTCGTCGCCGTCTTCGGTGATGGTCAGGTCGGAGTCGCGCGGGTTGACCGCACCGCCGAAGAAGAAGTTGTTGGTGGTGTAGAGCTCTTCGACGGCGGCGACCTGCTCGTCGGTGGCGACGAGCCGCGCCGCCCAGGCCCAGAGGTAGTGGTAGCCGAGCAGCTGCCCGATCGAGCCGTCGGCGCGGGCGATCTCCCGGGTCACCCGGTAGGCGGTCTCCCAGGTCTGCCCGCCCCCGCCGTGCTCGGCCGGGCCGAGCAGGGTCACCAGGCCGGCGTCCTTGAGCAGCTGGACCTCCTGGTACGGCGTGGCATTGCGCCGATCACGCTCGACGGCGTCGACGGCGAGCTTCGCGACGACGTCCTTCGCGGTCGCGATCCAGTCGGTCTTTTCCGTGGTGGTCAAGAGGTTTCCCTTCGTGCGCGGGCATGCTGAAGAACCCCGGACGCGGGGTGTTCAGACGGGATCTTCAGGCGGTCCGGCCGTGGCCGCCGTTCATGATCCCGAGTACACCGGGAGGGCCGGGGAGTGTCAACGGGAGTCCGCGCGCTGGGACCGGCCGCCCGCGATGCCACGCCGGATCAGGCAGGAACCCCCTGCTGCCCGGCCGCACTACCCCGGAACCGCGTCAGCCGCAGGCTGTTCGACACCACGAGACAGCTGGACATCGCCATCGCCGCGCCCGCGATCATCGGGTTCAGCAAGCCCGCCGCGGCCAGCGGCAACGCCGCGACGTTGTACGCCAGCGCCCAGAACAGGTTCGCCTTGATCGTCGCCAGCGTGCGGCGGCTCAGGCGGATCGCGTCCACCGCCGCCAGGAGGTCGCCGCGGACGAGCGTCAGGTCGCTCGCCTCGATCGCCGCGTCCGTGCCCGTGCCGATCGCCAGGCCCAGGTCCGCCGTCGCCAGCGCCGCCGCGTCGTTGACGCCGTCGCCGATCATCGCGACCACCCGGCCTTCGGCCTGCATCCCTTGGATCACTTCGACTTTCTGCTCCGGGGACACCCCGGCGATCACGTCGGTGATCCCGGCTTCGCGGCCGATCGCGCGGGCGACCGTCTCGTTGTCGCCGGTCAGCAGCACCGGGTTCAGGCCGAGCCGGCGCAGCTGGAACACCGCGGGCGCCGACGTCGGCTTGACGCTGTCCGAGACCACCAGCACCGCGTGCGCCAGCCCGTCCCAGGCGAGGATCACCGCGGTGTTCCCCTCCTGCTCGGCCCGCTCCTTGGCGCGCAGCAACGACTGCGGCAGCCGGACGTTCAAGCGCTGCAGCAACTCCGGCCGGCCGATGACGACCCGGTGGCCCTCGACCCGGCCGAGCACGCCGAACCCGGCGACCGTGCGGAACTCCCGCACCTGGCCCACCCAGCCGAACCGCTTGACGGCCGCGGCGGTGACGGCGACCGCGATCGGGTGCTCGGACGCGTTTTCCAGCGCCCCGGCCAGCTGCAGCGCGAGGTCGCGCGGCGTGCCGTCGTCCGTCCGGACCGCGGCCAGGCTCATCTTGCCCGTGGTCACCGTGCCGGTCTTGTCGAGCACGACGGTGTCGACCCGCCGCGTCGACTCGAGCATCTCCGGGCCCTTCACCAGCACGCCGAGCTGGGCGCCGCGGCCGGTGCCCACGAGCAGCGCGGTCGGCGTCGCCAGGCCCAGGGCACACGGGCAGGCGATGATCAGCACGGCGACCGCGGCGGTGAACGCGGCCGCCGTCTCCGCGCCGGAGACGAGCCAGAACACCAGCGTGGCCAGCGAAAGCGCCATCACCACGGGCACGAACACCGCCGAAACGCGGTCGGCGAGCCGCTGCACGTCCGCCTTGCCGCTCTGGGCCCGCTCCACCATGACGGCGATCCGCGCCAGCCGGGTGTCGGCGCCGACGCGGGTGGCGCACACGACCAGCCGCCCGCTCATGTTCACCGTCGCGCCGACGACCTCGGCGCCGGCCGCCACTTCGACGGGCACCGCTTCCCCGGTGACCAGGCTCAGGTCGACGGCCGACGTGCCGTCCTCGATCACGCCGTCGGTGGCGATCTTCTCGCCGGGCCGCACCACGAACCGGTCACCGGTGCGCAGTTCGCCGATCGGGATGCGTTCTTCGCGGCCGTCGCGCAGCACGGAGACGGACTTCGCGCCGAGGTCGAGCAGCGCCCGCAAGGCGGCTCCGGCGCGACGGCGCGACCGGGCTTCGAAGAACCGGCCCGCCAGGATGAACAGCGTGACGCCGGTGGCGACCTCCAGGTAGATGCCGTCGACGTCGTGGTCGGCGGCGAGGGAAAAGTCGAACTCGTGCCGCATCCCGATTTCGCCCGCCCCACCGAACAGCAGCGCGTACAGCGACCAGAGGTAGGCCGCGGCGACCCCGATCGAGACGAGGGTGTCCATGGTGGCCGTCCGGTGCTTCAGGTTCGCCCACGCCGCCCGGTGCAGCGGCCACGCGCCCCAGGCCACGACCGGCGTGGCGAGCACCAGCGACACCCACTGCCAGGCCGGGAACTGCAGCACGGGCACCATCGCGAGCACGATGACCGGCACCGCGAGGACGGCGGACACGAGCAGCCGCTGCCGCAGCGGATCGGCCGCCGGAACCGGCTCCTCCTCCGGCGGTGCGGGCAGCTGGGCGGTGTAGCCGGCGGCTTCGATCGTCCGGACGACGTCCTCGACCGTGAGCGACGCCGGAACCGACACGGCGGCCTTCCCGGTGGCGTAGTTGACGGTCGCGCGGACGCCGTCGACGCGGTTGAGCTTGCGTTCGATCCGCGCGGCGCACGAGCCGCACGTCATGCCGCCGACCACCAGCTCCACGTCGCGAGGGGGCCGCAACGCGGCGAGCGGCGCGGTGACCGGATCGCGCAGGTACCCGCTGGTCATCGGACGAGCTGGTAGCCCGCGACCCGGACGGCGCTCTCGACGTGCTCGAGAGCCAGGGCCGACTCGCTGGTGACGACGACACGGCCGGTCGGCACGTCGACGTCGACGTCCCGGACGCCGGGCAGCTCGCCGAGCTCCTCGCGGACCGACGCCGCGCAGTGCCCGCAGGTCATTCCTGTCACCGCGTACGTACTTTGAGTCATCGTGCCGCCTTCCGGCCGTGGCCTTCCCGAGATCGGGCAGTGGCCTTGCCGTGACAAGGTCGGCCGGCGGGCCCGAATGGTTCCCGCGAATATCCGGCAAGATCATCTTCAACCGTTTCGCCTCCGGAGCCGTATCAGCGGGTGTGAGGCCACTTCGTGCGGATGACGACGAGATCACGCGCTGGGCCCGGCTCGCCGGCCGCGGCGACCGGGTCGCCCTGGACCACTTCGTGCGCGCCACGCAGCCGCACGTCTGGCGGTTCGTGGCGAGCCTGGGCGACGTGCAGACCGCGGACGACCTGGTCCAGGAGACCTACCTGCGGGCGCTGGGGTCGTTGAGCCGCTTCAAGGGCGAGTCGTCGGCCCGCACGTGGCTGCTCTCGATCGCCCGCCGCGCGGTCGCCGACCACATCCGCGCCGCCCGCTGCCGGCCGCGGTCGGTGTCCGCGACCGACTGGCAGACCCTCTCCGAGCGCGACGAGCCGGTGACGCGGTCGCCGCTGGAAGAGCAGGTCGTGCTGGACCAGCTGGTCGGCGCGCTGGATCCGGAGCGGCGGGACGCGTTCGTGCTCACCCAGGCCCTCGGGCTGTCGTACGCGGACGCCGCCGAGGTGTGCGGGTGCCCGGTCGGCACGATCCGGTCGCGGGTGGCCCGGGCGCGCGACGACCTCCTCGCCGCGATGGCCGACGCGCCGCCCCGGCGCCGCGTCGTCGGCTGATCCGCGGGAACCGGGCGGGGACCGTGGACGACTATGGAGACGTGGACTGCGCACTCTTCCGGGAATCGCTTTCGGCCGCGATGGACGGCGAGACCGGCCCGTTGCCCGAGGCCGAAGTGGAACGCCACCTGCGGGGCTGTGGCGCGTGCCAGGCCTGGCGGGACCACGCCCAGCGGCTGCGCCGCTCGATGGTGCGCCAGGCACCCGCGGTGCCCGACCTCACGGCCGCGATCCTCGAGCGGGCCCCGCTGCCGTCCCGCGAGAAGTGGACGGCGCGGGTTGCGCTCGGGCTCGTCGGGCTCGTCCAGTCCGGCCTCGGGTTCGCCGAGTTCCTGGTGCCCGCGGACGCGCACGCCGCGCACACCGGCACGCTCCACCTGAGCAACGAGAGCGCGGCGTGGAACCTCGCGCTGGGCATCGGCCTGCTGTGGGCGGCGTTGCGGCCCCGGACCGCCGGAGCGCAGTTGCCGCTGGTCGCCGGCTTCGCCTTGGTGCTCGGAGTGGTATCGGTGGTCGACGTGTCCGGCGGCCAGGTCGGCGCCGGGCGCCTGCTGACCCACGGCTTGCTGGTGGTCGGGGTGGTGTTGATGGTCGTGGTCCACCGGCAGCACCGGCGGCGGCCGGCACCGGCGCCGGTGAACGCCGATGCGCTCGGGACGGAGGACGATGTGCGGCTTCCGGAACACGACGCGCCGGCGCCGCTCGCGCCGGTTCGGCGGTTCCCACGCAGGCCGGCCAGCCGGCACCGCGCGGCTTGACGATCGGCACCACGCGGGCTGTCGGCTATTTCTCGTGGAGCTCGATGGCGTTCCCCGAGGGATCGGCGAGGAAGGCCTGGCGCGCGGAGCCGACCGGCGCGGGGTCGCTGACGGCGAACCCGGCGGTGCGCAGCCGCCGGACCTCCGCGTCGAGATCGTCGACGAGCACCGCGAAGTGCTGCCCCCGCGAAGGCCCCGGCGCCCCGGCGATCAGGTGCAGCTGCTGGCCGCCGACGTCGAGCCAGGCCCCGGGCCCGAGGTTCCCGGGGCGGGCGTCGGAGAGCCGGAAGCCCAGCGCGCCCGTGTAGAACCCGATGGCCTTCTCGAGGTCGTCGACGACGACCGCCACGTGGTGGATCGCGGTCATGACGGGGTTTCCGTTCTGCGGACGGCAATACCGGAACGTAGCCAGGACGCGGTCCTCAGGTCAAGACGAAGGCCATTGACCGGGCCGTCACTCACCGCGCGGCAGCCGGATCCTGATCGGCCCCCGCCACTCGCCGTCCGGGTCGAGCGGCCGGCCGCGCTGGGTCGCCAGTCGGCGGCCACCGCCCTCGCCGCGTCCGACGGGCAGGTGCTGCTGTCCGCGCCACGCGCGGTGGCCAACGCGAGGATGGCCGCGCGAAGCCGGTCCGCCGGCGTCTCGGCGGTCAACGCGACGTGGGCGTGCTCCGCGCCCGGGCCGCTGCCGTCGCGGGTCCGCTCCAGTTCCCGTCGCGGTCCGGACCGATCCGTCATGCCGTCAGGGTCGCACGGCCCGGTCCCCAGTGCTTTTCGGTGGATCAGTGCTTTTCGGTGGATCAGTGCGTCTCGGTGGAATAGCCGCCGTCGATGGCGAAGGCGGCGCCGGTGATGTTGCCGGCCACCCGGTCGCTGGCGAGGAAGGCCGCGAGGTTGGCGACCTCGGCGGGCTGGGTGAAGCGCCCGGTGACCGCGTGGGCGGCGGCTTCCTCGGCGACCGACTCGGGATTCGCGCCGGTGGTGGCGGCGATGGTTTCGGCGACGCCGCCGCTGCCGAGCCACAACCGCGTCGCGACCGGGCCCGGGTTGATGGCGTTGGCGCGGATGCCGTGCGGGCCGAACTCCTTCGACACCGACTTCGTGAAGTTGACCAGAGCGGCTTTCGCCGCGCTGTAGTCGATGACGCCGGGATCGGGCAGGCTCGCGTTGACCGAGGCGATCGTGACGATGCTGCCGCGCCCGGCGGTCACCATCGCCGGCAGCACGGCGCGCGTGGCGCGGACCGCGCTGACGAGGTTCAAGGTCAGCGACCGGGTCCACTCGTCGTCGGTGACGAGCAGGAAGCCGTTCGTCCGCGGCGTGACGGCGCCGACGTTGTTGACCAGGATGTCGATGCGTCCGAACTCGGTCAGCGCCAGCTCCGCGAGCCGCCCCGGCCCGTCGGCCGTGCCGAGGTCCACGGCCAGGGTGTGCGCCTTCCCGGCCCGGACGAGGACCTCGAGGTCCGGCCCGGGGTCGCGGGCGCCGGCCACGACGTGGACGCCTTCCGCGACGAGGGTCTGCGCGACGGCCAGCCCGATCCCCCGCCCGGCTCCGGTGACGACGGCGACCGCGCCGTCCAGTCCGAGGTCCACGCCTAAAGTCCCTTCTCGCGCAGCCAGCCGAGCACGGCGTCGGCGACGTCACGCCAGCCGCTGTCGACGGTGAGCGAGTGGCCCCGGCCTTCGAACTGCTTCAGCTCGGTGACGGCGGCGGAATCCCGGTACTGCTTGAACGTCGAGCGGGTGACCACGTCCGGGACGGTGTGGTCGGCGGTGCCGGAGATCAGCAGGAGCGGTCCGCGGTCCTCGCGGTGGGTGTCGACCCGCGCCTCGGAGTGCATCACGAAGTTGGCGGCCGCGGCCTGGAACAGCGGCCGGGCGGGGGACGGGATCGTCCAGCGCCGGTACAGCTCCGACGACTCCTCGTCGGTCAAGGCGTTGCCGAAGCCGAACCGGAACTCCTTCTCGGTCAGCGAAACGGCCCGGTGCAGGTTGGCCGGGTTGCCCAGCGCCGGCAGCCCGGCCCGCAGCTGCGCCAGCGGCAGGGGCAGCACGCCCTTGATCTGGGCGGGGTCGATGGCGACGCCGGCCCGGCCGATGCCCTGGCCCAGCAGCTTCTCGGTGATCAGGCCGCCGAAGGAGTGGCCGATGAGCACCGGAGCCTGCTCGAGGCCCGCGATGATCGAGGCGAAGTGATCGGTCGCGTCGTCGATCCCGATGTCCGCGACGGCTTCGGGGTTTTCGCGGGCCTGTTCGACGGTTTCGGGCTCGTGCGGCCAGCCCGGGGCGATCGGCGCGTAGCCGGCCGCCCGGAAGTGGTCGATCCACGGGTTCCACGAGGTGGCGTGCAGCCACAGACCGTGGATGAACACAACGGGGGTGCCCGGATCGGCCATCGGATCCTCCAGTCAGCGCGGGGCTTTCCCGAAGCCAACACGAACCTCGGCACCGGCGTCCAAGACCCGTTGGGTGCGCATCGATAGCCGGGATGGCATCGTTGGCTCTCCGCGTCACCCCCTACGCGCCGGAAGGCCCGCATGGATCTCGACCTCAGGCTGGTGCGGTACTTCGTCACCGTCGCCGACGAGCTGCACTTCGGCCGGGCCGCCACGAAGCTCTTCATCAGCCAGCCGGCGCTGTCCAAGCAGATCCGCCGGCTCGAAGCCGACGTCGGCGCGCCCCTGCTGGTGCGCGACAGCCGGCACGTCGCGCTGACCCCGCGCGGCGAGCGGTTCCTGCACCACGCGCGGCAGCTGCTGGCCACCGCCGACCAGATGCTGCGCGAACCCGCGCCGGACCACCTGCGGATCGCCCACATCTTCGAACTGGACACCAGCCGGGTCGTCGCCGACGCGTTCCACGCCGCCCACCCCGGCATCCGGCTCGTCCAGAGCCAGATGGACAGCGCCCGTCAGCTCACCGCCCTGCTCGAGGACCACCTCGACGTCGCGGTCCTGCGCGTCACCACGACCCTCAAGGCCGCCCACCCGGCCGGCTGGCACCACGCCCTGCTCCGGCTCGAGCCGTTCTGGCTGGTCGGCCGCCCCGGCGACCCGACCCGGCCGGCGGTGTCGGTGCACGAGCGGCCCGTCGAGGTCTTCGCGGACGGCCCCGGCACGGCGTTGTACAACGTCCACGGCCGGTACCTGAGCTCGTGGGAACAGCACACCGGCGTCGCCCTGCGCTGGCTCGGCAACCCGGGCACGTTCGACACCTGCCACGCCATCGTCAGCCGCGCGCGGGACAGCGCGTACCTGCTCGAATTCGACAGTTACGCCCGCCGCTACGCCGACCGCGGCGTCCCGGTCCACCGGCCCCGGGAGCTGCAGCCGGTCTACCCGTGGTCGCTGGCCTGGCGGGAGGGCGAGCAGCCGGAAACCGTCCAGGCCTACCTGCGGATCGCACGCGAGACGGCCGAGCAGCGGGGGTGGCTGCATCCGGAGCGCGCGGACGCCGCGCCGCTGTGGGTGCCGCCCGAAGACCTGACCACCGCTTAGCGCCGGGCGCCCGAGGTTTGCCCACGGTGCCAGGCAAGCGCCCAAAGCTTGGTACGGACGCGAGTGACGGAAACTCCCGGTATCCGGCACCCGATCGCCCGTCTTTGCAGCACCGGGATTGCAGCCGCCAGCAGAGTACCCCCACTCGGCGGAAGCCATTTTGGAACAGGCCCTGGGCACGGCGTCCTGCCGCCGGGAAAGAACAAGACTGTTCTTCTCCGGATTCGCGGGGCACCCTCGACGGCACCGACCTGGGGGAGAACGCCTGTGACCGGCGAAGACCGTGAGCTCGAACTCGAACGTGACTACGTCGTCAGCCTCTACGCCCGGGTGGACGCCCTGCGCGAAACCGCCGCCGCGCGAGCGGAGACCGACGACCGGGAGGCGGCGGCCGTCTGGCAAGCGGAGGTCGCCCGGCTGGACTCCGTGGAGCAGGGATTGTGCTTCGGCCGGCTGGACCTGCACGGCGGCCGGCGCGTCTACGTCGGGCGGCTGGGGCTGTTCCGCGACGACGACGGCGAGCCGCTGCTGGTGGACTGGCGCGCCCCGGCGGCCCGGGCGTTCTACACCGCGACGGCGGCCGCGCCCGGCGATGTGCGGCGACGGCGGCGCATCACCACGCGGGGCCGCACGGTCGTCGCGCTCGACGACGAACTGCTCGCCAACGCCGGCGACGACGTCCTGGTCGGGGACGCGGCCCTCCTGGCGGCCGTGACCGCCGAGCGCACCGGGCGGATGCCCGACATCGTCACCACCCTGCACGCCGAACAGGACCGGATCATCCGGCACGAGACCGGCGGCGTGCTCGTCGTGGAGGGCGGTCCCGGCACGGGCAAGACCGCCGTCGCCCTGCACCGGGTCGCCTACCTGCTCTACACCCGGCCGCACCTGCGCACCCGGGGTGTCCTCGTCGTGGGCCCCAGCCGGGTGTTCCTCGACTACATCGGCCAGGTTCTCCCCGGCCTCGGCGAAAACAGCGTCGTCACGGCCACCCTCGCCGACCTGCGGCCGGGCACCGAGGTCAGCCGGGTGGACCCGCCCGGGGTCGCCGCGGACAAGGGCCGGGCGGACCTGGCCGGACGGCTGGCGGAAGCGGTCCGGGCGCAGGTCCGGATCCCCGACGACCCCATCGACATCGAGTTCGAGCAACAGACGCTGCGGCTCGACCCGGCCACGTGCGATCGCGCCGCGGCCGAGGCCCGGCGGACCCGGCTCCCGCACAACCAGGCCAGGCTGGTCTTCCAGCGGCAGGTCGTCGAGGTGCTCGCGCGGCGGCTCGCCGACGACCTGGAAGCGATCGTGCTCACCGACACCGGCGAGGCGATCGACGGCGGCAGCCCGGACGGCCGGCTCGGCGAGGCCGACCTGCGTGCGCTGGCCGCCGCGGGCGTGATCGTCGACGACAGCGACGGACCGCGGACCATGCTGGACGAGACCGCCCGGGCCGGGCTGCGGCGTTCCCTGCTCGCCGACCCGGCCGTCCAGGCCGCCCTCGACGCGCTGTGGGCGCCGCTGACCCCGGAGCGGGTGGTGGCGGACCTCCTCGGCGAGCGGACCGGCGGCTGGAGCGCCGCGGACGTCCCGCTGCTGGACGAAGCCGCGGCTCTGCTCGGCCAGGACACCGCCGTGTTCGGGCACGTGGTCGTCGACGAAGCCCAGGAACTGTCCGCAATGGACTGGCGGATGCTGATGCGCCGGTGTCCCAGCAGGTCGATGACCATCGTCGGGGACCTGGCCCAGACCGGCAGCCCGGCCGGCGCGTCCTCGTGGGACGACGTGCTGCGGCCATACGTGCGAGACCGCCGGCACCTCGTCCGGCTCAGCGTCAACTACCGCACGCCCGCCGAGATCATGGCCGCCACCACCGACCTGCTCGCCGCCCACCACCCCGGCACGACGCCGCCCCGGTCGGTCCGCTCGACCGGCGAACCGCCCTGGCGCCTCGGCACCACCCGCGCGGAGCTGCCCGGGGTCGTCGCCGAGCTTGCCGCGGCGCACACCACCGGCCGGCTCGCGATCATCACCCCGAAGACCCTGAGCGACGCGCTGTCGCTCACCGCGCACCCGGACCTGACCGGCCGGGTGGTGGTCCTCTCCCCCGCCCAGGCCAAGGGCCTGGAGTTCGACTCGGTCCTCATCGCCGACCCGGCCGCGATCCTCGACGCGCCCCTCGGCCACCACGACCTCTACGTCGCCATGACCAGAGCCACCCGCCACCTCGGGATCGTGCACCCGGGCCCGCCCCCGGCCGAACTGCTCAGAGTTCCCCCGCGCGTTCGTACAGCGTCCGCACGGGATCGGTGAACGCGGCGCCGCCGAGGTCCGTCGTCACGCCGTCCTCGGTCATCGTTCCCCGGCTCGTGACGCTGAAGATGGTGCCCCGGCCGGTCGCGGGGTCGAAGTCGCGCAGCCACGGGCCGCCGCTGGAGCCGCCGGCGAGGTCGCAGTCCGTGTTCCACGTCGTGGTGACCGAGTTGGCCTTCAGCGTGGCGGGGCGGACGCAGGAGAACAACGCCTCGCCGCCCGCCGCTTGCGAGACCGGGTAGCCGAGCATCGTGGTGTCCACAGGGGACGGTGGCCGGTCGAACGAGAGGTCCTGGGTGCCCGCGACGTCGGCGGCGTGCCGGCCGTCGACCGGGTCCAGGGCGAGCACCGCGTCGTCGTCCGTTCCGCTCGTGGGCCCCGAATAGGTGCTCGGCCAGGCGAAGGCCCGGACCGGGAACACCCCGTGCGGCGCCTGCCCGTGGTCGTAACCCGGCACGAACACGACGTTGACGATCTTGATCGGGTTGTCGAACCGGTCCAGGCCGCCGTTGACGCAGTGCCCGGCGGTGAGCGCGACGTCCTTGGTGGCACTGGGAACCACGGTCGCGGTGCAGGACTCGTCGACGCCCGGTTCGGCGGTGAAGAACAGCCGCCCGACGCCCGCCGGGACCGCTCCCGGCCATTCCCGGCCGATCTTCTCGGCCGGGGGCAAGGAGTCGTCGCCCACCCACTGCCGCATCCGCTCCGGCGTCCAGTGGGCCAGTGCGGCGGCCCGGTCCGCGGCACTCACCCGGGTCACCACCAGGTCGTCGGCCGCGCTCGCCGGAGCGGCCACCACCACCAGCGTGGTGGCGACGGCGACGAGCGAAGCAGCGGCCCGGGAACGCGGTTCGGTGATCATGACCAGGAGACGCGCGGACCGCCGGTGAGGTTCACCCCGCGACGACGATGACGTGCAGGGTCCGCGGCCCGTGCACGCCCTCCACCCGGGTGAGCTCGATGTCGCTGGTGGCGCTCGGCCCGCTGATCCACGTCTGCGGGCGCGCCGGGTCGAGGGCGGCCACGGCCTGCGGTACGCCGGGCACGATCTGGCTCTCGCGCAGGACGCACACGTGCACGTCCGGCACCAGGCTCAGCGCGCGGCGCCCCTGGCCGGGACCGTGGTCGAGCACGATGGTGCCGGTGGCCGCGATGCCGAGCGCGGCCGTGGTAACGACGGCGTCGAACTCGGTGAGCTCTCCTTCCGTGCGGCCGAAGTCGACCGGGAACCCTTCGGGCACCAGGACTTTCCGCGCCGGCCCGAGTGCGGCGCGGACGGTGCCGGGCAGCTCGGCCGCGGTGCAGCGGGTGAGGGCCGCGCGGTAGTCGAGCACGCGCTCGGCGAACAGCTCGACGACGTCCGCGGCCGCGACGGACCGGTAGTGGCGCGGGACCGGCGCTTCGGCCCGGTCCGCGTCGCGCAGCGCGCCTCGGACGGCGGCCAGGATCTCCTCGCGCGCGCTCACCGCTTCTCCCTTCGCCACCAGGCGCGGAACGACTCGCGCGGCGGGGCCGGGAGATCACGTGCGTTCGTCCACACCGAACCGGGCCACGGCAGCCGGGACACCCCACGGCGGCCGCCCGGCAGCACGCGGCGGCCGAACCGGGTCAGCACGCGGTTCGCGACGCCGAGCCCGCGTTGGGCCGGCCCCAGCCGCCGCGCGTCGGAGAGCACCCACGACGCCGATTTCATCGCCACCGCCTCGGGTTTCGGCGGGCCGCCGCGATGCGCGTCGACCACCTGGGACCGCAGGTGCACCAGGACCTCGGGGATGTCGATGCGCACCGGGCAGGCGTCGAAGCAGGCGCCGCACAGGCTGGAGGCGTACGGGAGGGAGTCGGTCTGCTCGTCGACGCCGACGCCCTTGAGCAGCGGGTTGAGGATCGCCCCGATCGGGCCGGGGTAGACCGAGCCGTAGGCGTGCCCGCCGGTCCGCTCGTACACCGGGCAGACGTTGAGGCACGCCGAGCAGCGGATACAACGCAACGCCTGGCGGCCGACCTCGTCGGCGAGCGCCCGGGTGCGGCCGTTGTCGAGCAGGACGACGTGCAGCTCCTGCGGCCCGTCGCCGGGCGTGACGCCCGACCACGTCGAGGTGTACGGGTTCATCCGCTCCCCCGTGCTGGAGCGCGGCAGGAGCTGGAGGAAGACGTCCAGATCGGACCACGTCGGCACGATCTTTTCGATGCCCACCACCGAAACGAGCACCTCGGGCAGCGTCAGGCACATGCGGCCGTTGCCCTCGGATTCGACGACGACGAGGGTGCCGCTCTCGGCGACGGCGAAGTTCGCGCCCGAAACGGCCATCTTCGCCCGCAGGAACTTCTCCCGCAGGTGCAGCCGGGCCGCGCCGGCGAGTTCGGCCGGATCGTCGGTGAGCCCGTCGGGTGCCGGCCGACCCGCCGCGGCCATCTCGCGGCGGAAGATCTCGCGGATCTCGGCGCGGTTGCGGTGGATCGCCGGTACCAGGATGTGGCTGGGCAGGTCGTCGCCCAGCTGCACGATCAGCTCCGCGAGGTCGGTTTCCCAGGCGGTGACGCCGTGGTCCGCCAGGGCCTCGTTGAGGCCGATCTCCTGCGTCGCCATCGACTTGACCTTGACGACCTCGTCGACGTCGTGGTCCTTCGCGATGCGGGCGACGATGTCGCAGGCTTCCCGGGCGTCGCGGGCCCAGTGGACGGTCGCTCCCCCGGCCCGCAGCGCGGCTTCGAGCGTCAGCAGGTGCTCGTCGAGGCGGCGCAGGGTGTTGTCCTTGATCGCCGCGCCCGCGAGGCGCAGTTCCTCCCACTCGGCCACCTCGCCGACGACGGCCGCGCGCTTGGCGCGGATCGTGCCGGTGGCGTGGGCGAGGTTGCGGCGCAGCTGCGTGTCGGCCAGCGCCTCCCGGGCCGCGGCCGGGAACGCCGGCATGCCGACGAACGTGGCGCTCACGCGTCCTCCTCGGTCGAAGCGAGCACGTCGGCCATGTGCAGCACGCGGACGCCGGACCGCTGCCGCGACAGCAGGCCGCCGATGTGCAGCAGGCACGAGTTGTCGCCGGCGACCAGCACTTCGGCTCCGGTGCCGAGGACGTGCCGGGCCTTGTCCGCGCCCATGGCGGTGGACGTCTCGGCGTTCTTCACCGCGAAGGTGCCGCCGAAGCCGCAGCACTCCTCGGCGGCGGGCAGCTCGACCAGGTCGAGCCCGCGGACGTTGCGCAGCAGCCGCACCGGCTTGTCGGCGACGCCGAGCATGCGCAGCGAATGGCAGGTCGGGTGGTAGGTGACGCGGTGCGGGAAGTAGGCGTTCACGTCGGTCACGCCGAGGACGTCGACGAGGAACTCGCTCAGCTCGCGGACCTTCGGCCCGCTCTCGGCCAGCCGGGGGTCGCCGGCTCTCCGCGCGACCAGGCCGTGCTGGTGGCGCGCCGACCCCGCGCAGGAACCGGACGGCGTGACGATGTAGTCGTAACCCTCGAACGCCCGCGCGAAGGTGCGCACCACCGGCACGGCCTCGTCGAGGTAGCCGGTGTTCACCATCGGCTGGCCGCAGCAGGTCTGCGCCTCGGGGAAGTCCGCGTCCACGCCGAGGCGGCGCAGCAGCCGGAACACCGCCTTGCCCGTGTCCGGGAAGAGCGAGTCGTTGATGCAGGTGACGAGCACGGCGACCTTCATGCGCGCTCTCCCGGATCGAAACGTTTCAATGTATCGGTCGGCGACGCTACTACGAAAGACTTGGCCAAGTCAACGCGCTACAACCATGGGAGATTTCTACGTTTCAACACCCGGCTTCAGCTCGCCACCCGCGCCCAGCGCCTCCCGGCCCCACCCGTGTCGCGCGTCTGAGGTTCGTTGATGGTGCGGGCTCGGGTTGACGACAGGAATGGGTCATTCACTGCATCGGATGCAGTAAATGGGTCATTCACTGCATCGGCGCGGCCGGAAGTCTTGCCGGGCACTTCCTTCCCGTCGACCTCGGCCAGCAGGCCGTGGTCGGCGAGCACGTCCACCAGCGCGATCCGCGGCAATCCCGGGAAGGGTGCGTCGATGCCGCGGTCGTCGAGCCGGTCGGCGCACTCCCACAGGTAGGCGTCCTGGGCGGCCACCGCCACGAGCGCGTCGGGCGGGGCGTTCGGCGGGCCGATTATCGCACCTCGCCGCGACGGGGCGTCATCCCGCCGAGATCTCACCGGTTCAGACCAATTTCGGCCGATCTTGATCGAGCAAGCACCTGCGGCCCTACCGGACGGACCCGAGCACGGGTGATCCTGTCGGTTCCCACCCCGGATCGACCGAGGGATGTGGTCATGAAGCTCTCCCGGTTCCTCTACCCCGCCGCCGTTTTCGCCCTCATCGCCGCGATGGCCTCCCCCGCCGCGCAGGCCGGGCAGACCCCGTTGCGGGCCGCCGATCCCAGCGTGCTCCGGGTCGGCTCCACCTACGTCGCCGTGCAGTCGTCCGGGGGTGGGATCGTGGCGCGGCAGGCCGGCTCACCCGACGGCCTCGCGAGCGCGCCCGCCCGGCCGATCTGGTCGGACACCCGCGGCCGCGGCGAAGTGTGGGCCCCGGAGATCGTCCTCGACGGCGGCCGCTTCTACGTCTACTTCTCGGCCGGAACCGGTGCGGCGCACCGGATGTACGTGATCAGCTCCGCCGCCGCCGACAGCGGCTACACGGCCGAGACCCAGCTGGCGCTGCCCGACGGCAAGTGGGCGATCGACGGCACGCTGTTCACCTTCGGCGGCCAGCGGTGGTTCGTCTGGTCGGGCTGGGCCGGGGACACCAACGTCGAGCAGAACCTCTACCTCGCGCGGATGAGCAGCCCCACGACCCCGACGGGCGCGCGGTACGTCATCTCCCAACCGCGGGAAAGCTGGGAACGCGTGGTGGGCAACCCGTTCATCAACGAGGCACCCGCGGTGATCAAGGACCCGAACGGGCAGCTGCACATCACCTACTCGGCCAACGGCAGCTGGAGCGACCAGTACTGCATCGCCGAGGTCCGCCTGCGCGCCGGCGGCGACCCGACGTACGTCTGGGACTGGTACAAGTCGAACGGCTGCCTCTTCGGCTCCCACCGCGAGACGATGATGGCCGGCTGGGACCCGACGCTTTACGTCGACGGGCCGGGCAGCCACAGCTTCGTCCTGCTGAACGGCGACATCGCGACGAGCCCGCCCGCCGGACCGAAGTTCCCGCTGATGTTCCACGCCGTCCCCAAGGGCACGCCGTATTCGTGGGCCAACCGCTCCTGGTACACGGGAACGTTCTGCTGGTGGGGTTCGACGACGTACCGCCGCGCCAACGTCCCGGGCGCGACCACCGACACCGGCTGGAGCCTCAAGTTCTTCGAATGAGCGAACTCAGGACACCGGCTCGGGCGACCGCTAGGGTGACCGCGTGCATCGCTACCGCCGAGTGCTCTTCCGGAGTACCGGCGCGCGGCCTGCCGTACTCGTCGAGTTGATCTTGCTGGTGCTCTGGTTCCTGCTCTTCGCGCGCCTCGACGCCGCGGTGGGCAAGGACTTCGCGGCCGCCACCGCCAACGCGCTCACCCTGCAGTCCGCGGAACACGCGGTGCACCTCGACATCGAGCGGAGCGTGAACAGCTGGCTCGCCGGAAACCCGGTCCTCAGCCAGATCGCGGTGTACCTGTACCGGCTGTACTACGTGGTGATCGCCGGGGTGCTGCTGTGGGTGTTCGTCCGGCACGCCGGCGTCTACCGCCGGGTCCGCCGGACGATGGTCGCGATGATGGCCCTCGTCCTGCCCGTCTACTGGGCGGTGCCGATGTCGCCGCCGCGGTTCGCGCTGCCGGGCGCGGTCGACATCGTTGCCCGGTACGACATCTTCGACGTGCCGAGCTGGACGAGTCCCACCCACTACACGGCCATGCCCAGCATGCACGTGGGCTGGTCGCTGTGGTGCGCCTACGCCGTGTGGTCGGCGCTGCGGGACACGCGTCCGCGGACGGCGCTGGTGGCGTGGGGGTACCCGCTGCTCATGACGGCGGACGTGCTCGCCACGGGCAACCACTACGTTCTCGACATCGCGGGCAGCGTCACGCTCCTGGCCGTGGCGATCGCCGCCGCGTCACTGGGGGGCCGCGTCGCCCGGAAGACTGTTCCTGCGCGGGAATTACCCGGCTGAGGCTCTGGCCTGCGCCAGGTTCGCTTGGTGGGGTCCGGCGAGCCAGTCCTGCTCGAGACGCGCGTCGACCGGTTCTTCCCCTCGCCGCAGCGCGCCGAGGTAGGCCCGATCGGTGGCGAAGCGGGCCGCCACCTCCGCCCCTTCGGCCACGGCGCCGTGGCCGGGAACCACGACGTCGACGTGCCGGGCCGCCTCGCCCAGCCGGTCGAGCGCGGTCTCGTAGGCGTCCACCTGACCGGGGCGGCGAGGGTCGAGCATCGGGATCAGGACGTCGGAGAGCATGTCCCCGGCGAGCAGGACACCCCGGTCGGCCAGCAGGACCGCGGCGTGGCCGATGGCGTGCGCCTCGTGCGGGACGATCTCCCCCGGCACCGGTCCCCCGCCGGCGGGCAGCGGGGTGACGAGCCCGATCAGCTCCAGCGGGATGCCGGTCGCGCTTTCCGCCGCCATCGCCCGCGCCCGCTCCCGGACCGCCCCGGCGGCTTCGGCGCAGGCGGCGGTGGCGTAGCGCGGCACGTCGCCGAACCGGGAATGCCAGAGCAGGTGGTCCCAGTGGAGATGGGTGGCGAACCCGGCGACCACCGGCACACCGAGCCGGGCCACGTCGTCGGCGAGCTGGTCCAGGTCGGCGCCGTCGATGCCGGGATCGACCAGCACCAGGCCCTCGTCGCCCCGCACCACGACGGCGTTGCTCGAGACCCATGCGCTCTGCCGCACCCAGACACCGTCGGCCACCTGCTTCAGCATCGGTCCACTGTGTCAGGTGCCACCGCCCGACGCGAGTGGTCCACCCCCTCCGGGTAAGGGAGCCGACGTGAACAGGCCATCTGGTGTTCGCATCGGCTCAAGCAGGCGGGATTAGCGTCCGGATCGCTGAAGGATTCTCCCGAAAACCGAATGAGGCAGATCATGCGCGAAAACCAGGCCGGCCCGAACCGGCGGTCCTTCCTGCGCACCGCGGGGCTGGCCGGCGTCGGCGCGACGGCGCTGGGTGCGCTCGGCGCCGCACCGGCGGAAGCCGGCCCCGCGATCACCACGGACAGCGCGAACCGGGGCGGCGGCCGGTGGAACCCGGACGGCGAGAGCCGTCAGTTCACCGTAGCCGTGATGCCGGACACCCAGTACCTCTACTGGGGCAGCCAGAACAGCATCAACCCGGAACCGCAGGAAGCGTCGCTGCGGTACGTCATCGAGAACAGCGGCAAACCGGACAGCAACATCGTCTTCCTGGCCCACCTCGGTGACCTGACGCAGGACGCCGACGTCACGTCGTTCCAGGCCGTGGACAAGACGTTCAAGGCGGCCGACGCGGCCGGCGTCGCCTACAGCGTGCTCGCGGGCAACCACGACGTGTCCGGTGACGACACCCGCGGCACCACGCCGTACCTGCAGACGATGGGCCCGCAGCGGTTCCGCCGGCGGAAGTCGTTCCTCGGCTCCGACTCCAGCGGCTACAACACCGCGCACGTCTTCCGCGCCGCCGGGCGCGAGTGGCTGCTGCTGGCCATGGACTGGCGCACCTCGGCCGCGGGCTTCGCGTGGGCCAACGACGTCATCAAGAAGAACCCGCACCTGCCGGTGATCCTGACCTGCCACGAGATCGTCGCGCCGACCTACGGTGACGAGGTCTACCCGTACGAGTCGGGCGACCCCGAGAACAACGCCGAAATCACCGACTACGGGCAGACCGTCTGGGACTCGCTGATCAAGGACAACGACCAGATCTTCCTCACGCTCAACGGCCACTACTGGCCTTCGGGCCGCATGACGAAGAAGAACGCCGCCGGCAACGACGTGCACCTGCACATCACCAACTACCAGAACCGCTACATGAGCGGCGGCGGCATGCTGCGCCTGTACCACTTCGACCTCGAGCGCAACACCATCGACGTCGAGACGATCTCGCCGTGGATCCTCGAGAAGGACCCCGCGAAGCGCAACCGCCTGGAGGTGCTGGAGTCGCGGCTCACCACGTCCGTCGACCGCTTCTCGACGCCGATCGACTTCGAACAGCGGTTCTCCGGCTTCATCCCCGTGCCGGTCCGCCCGGCGCGTCCGGCCGGTGCGGTGCTCGTACCGGGCACGCTCGCGTACTGGCGGTTCGACAACGTCGGCGCGAACGGCAGTTCCGTGACTTCCGGTCAGAAGGTGCGCGATCTGTCGGGGCACGGCAACGACCTCGCGCTGCAGTCCGTCGCCGGCACCGCCCCCGACGCCTTGACTTGGACCGATGACCACCACCCCGACCAGCCGGGCCACGCCAGTCTCCGGTTCGCCGGCGGCCGGAACCCGCTGCACGGCGGGTACCTGACCACGGGCTCGCGCGCGCCGCTGAACACCGAGACGTTCACCCGCGGCTACACGATCGAGACGTTCGTGAAGATCCCGCGTGACTGGGACGGCGGCGCCAACGGCAACATGCCCGTCCTGGTCCGCCGCGGCGCGTCCGGCGACGCGGGCAAGCACGGCAAGAACACCGACCCGAAGGAGCCGGTGGCCCAGCTCATGACCACGAACAACGGTCGTGAGGTGCAGTTCAACTGCTACCCGCTCAGCCAGACCTACCCGACCACCAACTGGAGCCACGGCCTGGCCGAAGACCAGTGGTGGCACATCGCGGTCGTCAACGACGGGCACCACACGAAGGTCTACGTCGAAAGCTCCCCGGTCGCCGACAACCCCTCCACCGACTCCGTCGGCATCGCGTCCCTCGGTCTCCCGTGGCTCCTCGGCGGCCACGAATACGGCGGCGCGCTCGACAACGTGTTCCACGGCTGGATCGGCGACGTCCGGATCGTCGGCCGCGCGCTGCGGCCGGACGAGTTCATGACCCGGTGATCTCCCCCGGCAGCGGGGGTGCCCCGGGGGGGCCCCCCGCCCCGGGGGGGCCGCCGCGCCCCCCCCCCGCGCAGGTACACCGCCCCGCGGTCATCCACGCGCTAGTCCAGCGCCC
>NZ_JBFBBQ010000042.1:0-77327 GCF_040682775.1 Amycolatopsis sp. NPDC051106
GTTCAGCCGGGTTCCAACCCGGCTGAACACTCACGACGCCGGGCTGGGCGCCCTCTGCTCGCGTCCGATCCGGTTCCGGGCCGTCTCCGGGCCCAGCGCCAGCGCCACGACGGTCAGCGCCGCCATCGCCGCCATGTACACGAGGATGGGCCACCAGTGCCCGGCCCATGCGTAGAGCGCGGTGGCGATGAACGGGGCCAAGCCGCCGGCCAGGACCGAGCCGACCTCGCGGGAGAACGCGAACCCCGACATGCGGAACTCGGTGTCGAACAGTTCGGCGTACCAAGCGGCCTGCGGCGCGAGCATCGCCGGGTAGAACACGCCGAGCCCGATCACGAAGGCCAGGATCACCCAGCCCGCCGAGCGGGTGTCGCTGAGCAGGAAGAAGGGGACCATCCAGCACACGGAGCCGAGGATGCCGGCCAGGTAGACGGGTTTGCGCCCGACGTGGTCGGAGAGCAGCCCGCAGAGCGGGATCAGCACCGCCTGGACCGCGGAGGCGATCATGACCGCCCCCAGCCCGAGCGATCGGCCGAGGCCCAGCGTCGTGGCCACGTAGGCGACCCCGAAGACCGGGAGCAGGTAAGCAAAACCGTTCTCGCCCATGCGGGTGCCGACGACGATGAAGAAGCTGCGCGGGTGCCGGCGGAGCGCGGCGAAGATCCCGCCCGGCCGCCCGGCCGACGGGCCGGTCCTGGTGCCCTGGAAGACCGGCGGCTCCTCGACGGTGCGCCGGATGAGGTAGCCGACGAGCAGGCACAGCGCGCCGAGCAGGAAGGGCAGCCGCCAGCCCCAGGACGCGAACTGATCCTCGGGCAGCAACAGGAACAGGGAGAACACGCCGTTGCCGAGCAGGGTCGCGACGGCGTAGCCGAGCGGAGCGGCCGAGCCGGCGAACCCGCGACGGTCCGGGCGGGCGTGCTCCACCGAAAGCACCACGGCGCCGGCGTACTCGCCGCCGGCGCCGAAACCCTGGACGAGCCGAAGCAGGACCAGCAGGATCGGGGCCAGGGCCCCGACCTGTGCGTAGGTGGGGAGCAGGCCGATGGCGGTGGTGGACGCGCCCATGAGGACGAGGGTCAGCACGAGCATCCGCCGTCGCCCGACGCGATCCCCGAGCCGGCCGAGCACGAGGCCGCCCACGGGCCGGGCGAGGAAGCCGACGGCGTAGGTGGCGAACGCCGCCAGGGTGCCGAGCAGCGGGTCGTGCGACGGGAAGAACTGCGTGTTCAGCACGATGGCCGCGGCGGTGCCGTAGACGATGAAGTCGTACCACGACCAGCACGGTGCCGACCAGCGCCGCGAGCGACGCTTTCCGTGACTGTCCCGGCGCGCTGCCGGCGGGTTCTGCGGACACGGTGTTCTCCTTCGATCCGGGGGAGGGCGCGTCAGTGGCCGGACGACGGTGTGGCGGGTTGGGGACGGCGGAGGACGGCTCCCTGCTGGACCGGGCCGACGAGCGCGGCGTACTGCCCGAGCCAGCCCCGTTCTTCGGCGGGGCGGCCGGAGGTGACCGGTTCCCCGTGCCGGAGCGGGACGGTGTCGACGGTCCGCTCGTCGAGGTCGATGGTGATCGTGTCGCCGGATCGCACGCCCGCGAGCGGGCCGCCGTCAGCGGCTTCCGGCATGACCTGGCCGAGGACCAGTCCGTGGTTCAGGCCGGAGAGCTCGCCGTCGGTCACCACCGCGACCTTGCCGCCCAGCCCGGCGCCGTTGAGGGCCGCGACGAAGCTCGCCGCGAAAACCGTGCCGGGGCCGCCGCGCGGTCCCATCCCGCGCAGCACGATCACGCTTCCTTCGGCGATGTTCCCGGTGCCCAGCGCGGCGATCGCGTCGTCCTCGCCCGCGAACACCTCGGCGGGGCCGGTGAACCGGCGCCGGGCGGCGCCGGCGCCCGCGACCTTGACCACCGACCCGTCGGGGGCCAGTGAGCCACGCAGGATCAGCAAACCCGGTTCCGGGCGCACCGGGTCGTCGAGCCGGCGCAGGACGGTTCCGTCCGCTTCCGGGGCGTCGCCGGAAAGCTCGGCCACGGTTCGCCCGGTGACGGTCAGCGCGTCACCGTGCAGCCGGGGCAGCAGCGTCCGCAACACCGCCCGGACTCCGCCCACACGTTCGAGGTCCCACACCTGGTGGGTTCCGTTCGGGCGGATGGCGGCCAGCTGCGCCGTGTCCTCGCCGAGCCGCTCGAACAGGGCGACGACGTCGAGGTCCAGGTCCGCTTCGCTGGCCACGGCCGCCAGGTGGCGCGCGCAGTTGACCGAGCCGCCGAGCGCCATCGCGACCCGGACACCGTTCTCGATGGCCTTTCCGGTGATGATCTTCCGCGCGGTCAGCCCCTCGGCGACCATTTCGACGATCCGGCGGCCGGCGTCGGCCGCCAGCGCGCGCATCCGGTCGGAGTTCGCGCGGATCGGCGCCGCGCCGGGCAGGGTCATGCCCATCGCCTCGGCCAGGACGTGCATGGTGTTGGCGGTCGCGAGCCCGGCGCAGACTCCGGGACCCTGGATCGCGGAATCGGCCAGCTCGCCGAGTTCGCCGACCGTCATGGTCCCTGCTTGCACGGCACCGACCGATTCGTAGACGGTGTCGATGTCGACCGAGCAGCCACCGTAGCGGCCACCCCCCTGGAAGCCGCCGGGCACGATGATCGAGGGCAGGTCCAGCCGGGCCGAGGCCATCAGGTGCGCGGGGGTGGTCTTGTCGCACGACGAAAGGCACACCATGCCGTCCAGGACGGCGCCCTCCACCGCGGCCTCGACGTCGTTGACGATGAGGTCGCGGGTGGGCATCAGGTAGCGGGCCTTCCGGCCGGCACTGGTCACGAAGTCCAGCGGCGCGGTGGTGCGGATTTCGAACGGCAGCCCGCCCGCTTCCCACACCGCTTCGGCCACGAGTTCGGCAATGCCGTCGAGGTGGGAGAAGCAGATGCCGAGCTTCGACGAGGTGTTGACGATCGCGATCTTGGGGCGTCCCTGGTCTTCCGGGGCGAGACCCAGCGCCGTCCATTGGGCGCGGCGGACGGCCCAGCGGGTGCTGCCGGGGGTGAACTCGCTGCGCAGTGCGCCCTGGCGCACGGGGTCGTAGTCGGGCAGGCCGGTCACGGGAGTGGTCCTTTCGCGGAGATCGGGTCAGAGACTGCTGCCGGCGGCGTGCATCGCCGCGCGAACGTCGGCGCCGGGCACCGACCGGTACGGCAGGTCGTCGCGCAGCGACAGCAAAGTCGCCGTGGCGGCCGCGTGGCCGTACTCGAAGCACTGGGCGGTGACCCGGGCCGAGGCGAGGGCCTCGTGCTGTGCTCCGAGGCAGCGGCCGGCCACGATGATGTTTTCGCCGGTTCGCGGCACCAGGGAGAGGTAGGGGACCTCGTAGAAGTCATCGAGCAGCCAGCGCAGCTTCGGCCGATCGCCGGAGTGCAGTTCGATGGGCCAGGGTGACCGGACCACCCCGTCTGCTCGTTTGCGGCAGGCGAGGACGTCGGCGTTGGTGAGCTCCTCGACCGCTTCGATGCTGCGGGTCTGGCGAACGCCCGCTTCGACACCGGTGTCGACGACGAACGAATCGGCGCAGCCCGGCACCCGCTGCCGCAGGAACCGGGCGTAGTCCCGGACCTGGCGCCGGCCGTCGATCTCGGCTTCGGTGAAGTCTTCGGGGTCGATCACGTTCAGCATCCGCCCGTCGCGCCCGACCAGCCGGGTCGCGTTGACGAGCAGCTCACCGGGCCGGGTCGTCCGGAACAGCCACACGTGGGACCGGGGGAGGTCGAGCCCGTCCGCGCGGGCTGACTCGATGGCGGAGCTGACCCACGGCGGGCAGATCGTGTCTTCCCCGTACGCTTCGCGAAACGCCGCCAGGTCGACGTTGCCGAGCCGGAAGAACATGGTGGGGTTCTGGATCCGGCCACCGTCCCCGAACCGCGTCGCGTGCCCGGCACGCGCGACGACCGCGGCGTCTCCCGACGCGTCGATGGTGCGCGCGGCCCGGATCACCGATCGGCCGGCGTTCGATTCGACCACGACGCCCGCGTGCCGCCCGTGCTCGACGAGGACGCCCGTGACCGCGGTGTGCAGCAGGATCCGGACCCCCGCGCGTTCGAGGAAGTCGTCGGCGACCTCGCGCCAGACCAGCGGATCGTGCGCGACCGTCCAAGTCTTCCCGTACCGCTGGGGGCCGGTGACGCCGCCGCGCGCGCCGAGCGCTTCCCGGAAGCGCTCGGTGAACCCGTGCACCACCTGCCGCGGCCCGCCCGATTCCGCGGCCAGGTAGAGACCGCAGATCGTCCCGGACATCCCGGCCACCGCGGCGCCGCCGAAGAAGCCGTAGCGCTCGACGATCACCACGGACAGCCCGCCTTCGGCGCACACGGTCGCGGCGGCGACTCCCGCGGCCCCGCCACCCACGACCACCACGTCGACGTCGGCGAACACGGGGAGGCCGGTCGCCTCCGCTGCCGCGGCGTCCAGCCGCCAGTGCGGGAACCCGACTGACATATCACTCATATATTGGTTGTACATGGCCACGGCGGGCGTTGTCCAGCCCCGCTGCCGGATGAGCGATGATGGGGGAGTGACAGAACAGGTCAACAAGGCCGAGCAGGTCTACACCCTGCTGGAGGACATGATCACCTTCCAGGAACTCGCACCGGGTGAGGCCGTCTCCGAGGCCGGGTTGATGGCGCGCACCGGCTTCGGCCGCACGCCCGTGCGAGAAGCGCTGCAGCGGCTCGCCCGGGAGCGCATGGTCGAGATCCACCCGCATCGCGGGGTGTTCGTCGCGGCGGTGTCCGTCGAAGCGCACTTCCGGCTCCTCGAACTGCGCCGTGGCCTGGAAGAGATGGCGGCGCGGTTCGCGACCTACCGCGCGCAAACCCGGCAGAAGGAGCGGATGCTCGCACTCGTCGCCGAGCTGGACGCGTTCGAAGGCACCGATGTCCGGCAGTTCGCCACGTTGCTCAAACGCTCGCACTCCTTGATCGTCGAAGCCACGCAGAACGAGTACCTGGAACTGGCGATGGCGCCCTTGCAGTCGCTGTCACGACGCTTCTGGTTCGCTCACCTGCCCGACGTGGCCGAGGACCTGCGAACCGCGGCCCGGCTGCACGGCGACCTGCTGCGAGCGATCGCCCACGGCGACGAACCGGCCGCGGTCGCCGCGGCGCTCGCCCTGAACGACTACCTGACCGACCTCACCTACGCCGCGCTCGGCCGGCCGGAGTCGCGTACCTGAGGTCCGCTGGCGGGCTTTTCGCTCTTTCGTCAGCTGATGTGCCGGGCGGTGCATCCGCTTGCGGACGGGGGATGGGGCGCACGTCATGGTCACGCGTGCTCTGGAGGCGAGGATCGCGTCCTCGCTCAAGGTTCCGAACCTCGAGGGCAGCACCGGCCGCCCGAAAGCACGGGACCTGACCGACCTCACCTACGCCGCGCTCGGCCGGCCGGAGTCGCGTACCTGAGGTACGGCGAAGCCGTCAGAGACGCTCGAGGGCGGCGGCGCTCGAGCTGCCCGGCTCGGCTGTGTACATCACCAAGGTGTGTCCCGCGCCCGGGAACAGCAGGGTGGTCCGATCCAGCTCCAGTTCTCCCAGAGCCGGGTGGTTCACCCGCTTGCGGACGGCGGGGAGGGGGCGCACGTCGTGGTCACGCCAGCCGGCGGCGAAATCGGCGTCGTGGGCGGCGAACTCGTTGACCAGCTCGGCCAGCGCACGGTCGGCGGGGTGCTTCAGGACGGCCGTGCGCAAGTGCGAGGCGGATTGCCGCGCGAAAGTCGCTTCCGCCTCCGGTGCGGCGGCGCACAGGGTGCCGGCCAGCCGCAGGGCGAGCCGGACGGCGTTGCGTTCGCCGGGCGGCACCATTCCGAAGTCCGTGATCAAGGCCGTCGCCGCGCGGTTCCAGGCGACGATGTCCTGCCTGCTGTTCACGACGTAGGCCGGAATGGTGCCGAGCCGGTCGAGGAGCGCCCGCGCTTCATCGGGGATTCGCTCGGGCTCGCGGTGCGCACCGGGCAGGATCTGGCCGGCCAGCCCGGCCAGGTGCTCGCGTTCCGCTCCGGTGAGCTGGAGGGCGGTCGCCAGCGCGTCGAGCACCTGCGGAGACGGGCGGGAGGCGCGTGCCTGCTCCAGCCGTTCGTAGTAGCTGACCGACACCTGAGCCCGGGCCGCCACCTCTTCGCGGCGCAGACCGGGGGTCCGCCGGGCGCGGTTCCCCGGTCCGTGCGCCCGCCCGGCGGCCTCGGGGCGCAGGTTTTCCCGGCGGCGGCGGAGGAAGTCGGCGAGCTCTTGTCCGGACACACCGCCATCATCCCATGCGGCAGCCGGCTCAACCTCCCACTGACAGTCCGGGGCTGAAGCGTGGGTTCCCCGGGTGCCGGCCGGCTGGGCACGCTGGTCCGGCAAGCAAATTTCCGAGTCCGAGGAGGATGACGTGCCCAGTGCACCGGAGAAAGTCTTTCGGCGGCTGCTCGACTTCATGCTGGAGAAGGACATGGACGCTGTCGCGGATCTTTGGGCGGCGGAGGGCACCGCGGAATTCCCCTTCGCCGCCGGCGATGCGCCGCGGCGCCTGACGGGGCGCGAAGAAGTCCGCGGTTACCTGGCCGGCTACCCGGAACTGCTGGATATGCGGGAAATCGCCGCGCTGACCGTGCGTCCGACCGAGGACGCGGACACCGCGGTGATCGAGTGGACGGCCGAGGGCCGGACGGTGCGCACCGGCGAGCGCTACCGGCTGGACTACGTCGTCGTGCTGACCGTGCGCGAGGACCGGATCACGGTGTACCGCGACTATTGGAGCCCGCTGGCGACGGCTCGCGCGGCCGGGCGGCTGCCCGAGCTGATCGCTTCGCCCGAGAGGGACGACGTTTCGTGACCGGGGTGCTCGTGACCGGCGGCACCGGGAAGACCGGCGCGGCACTGGTCGAACAGCTTCGCAGTGCGGGAATACCGGTGCGGATCGCGAGCCGGCACCCCGCCACCGCCGATCCCGACGCGATCCGATTCGATTGGGGCGACCCGAGTACACACGAAGCCGCGCTGCGCGGCATGGATCGGGTCTTCCTGGTTCCCCCGGTGGAAAGCGTCGACCCCTTGCCCCTGGTGGGGCCTTTCCTGCGCCGGGCCCGGCGGTCCGGCGTGCGCCGGGTCGTGCTGCTCGGTTCCGCCATCGTCCTGCCGAACGCGCCCAGCGCGCTGGAGCTGGCGGCGCAGGTGCGGGCCGAGCCGGGCTGGGTGGTGCTGCGCGCCTCGGGGTTCATGCAGAACTTCTTGCGCCCGCACCCGCTGGGCGACCGCATCCACCGGCTCGGCGAGATCCGCACCGCGGCCGGCGACGGCAAGGTGGGGTGGATCGACGTCCGGGACATCGCGGCTGCCGCGGCGGCTTTGCTGGAGGATCCCGAAGTTCGCGCCGCGGACGGCGATTTCCTGCTCACCGGGCCCGAAAGCCTGAGCTACGGCGACACCGCGGAAGCCATCACCGTCCACACGGGCCGCCGGATCCGGGTGCGGCGGATCGAGCCGGGCGAGCAGGCCGCGGCTTACCGGGCCGCCGGCCTGCCCGCCGGGTTCGCCGCCGCCCTCGCGACCGTCGAGGACGGGATCCGGCGCGGGCGGGAAGACCGCGTCAGCACGACGGTGCTCGACCTGACCGGCCGGCCGCCCCGCACCTTCGCGCGATTCGTTGCGGAGCACGCGAACGAGTGGCGCGCGAACTGACCACGGAGCTGGGTGCCCGTTGCCTCAGGCCAGCAAGGGCTCAGGCCAGCAAGGGAAGGCGCTTGGTCAGTTTGGTGACCTGGTTGCGCGGGCCCGCGACGATCATGCCGACGAGGTCGGCGTCGGACTCGGCGGTGGCGGCGAGGTCGGCCAGGTACGCCTCGTAGGTGCGGGCGCGGCGGGCCGTTTCGGTCAGGCACAGCACAGTCAGCTGTTCCCGCTCGCCGGCGAGCCGGTGGAGGCGGGTCAGCTCGGCGGCGCCGGTGGTCAGGATCGGGACCGGAGTGGTGACGATGCCGTGGTAACGGGTGCCGGTGGCGTCGACCGCCTCGGGGCCCAGCGGGAGCCCCAGCCGGGTGCCGATGCTGGCCCCGAGGACGGTCGCGGCGTTGACCGCCTGGTTGGTGGGCAGCCCGTCCCGCACGACGAGCACGACTTTGAGCGGCGGTTCGGACGGCGGCTGGGGGGTGCCGGGCGCGCTGGTCATGGTGCGTGGTGCTCCGCGGTTTCAGGCCGTTGCCGGCTGGTGGTGGGTGGCGAGTGCGTGTGCGGCCCGCAGCGGGGTGGTCCCGTGGGTCCGGGCGTGGGCCAGGATCCGGTCGACCTTGGCGCCGATGGCGTCGATGCGGGCGTCGGTTTCCGGTTCGTCGCAGGCCAGCTCTTCGCGGCAGACGGCGTGGATGATGCCGCCGGCGCTCGCGACCGTGTCCGGGATCCACGTGATGCCGCGCTCGTGCAGGAGGGTGGCGACCTCGTCGCCGGTGAGCTGGTTGTTGGCCGGGCCGACGATCAGCGGGATCGTGCAGCCGGCGACGGTCTCGGGGCTGAGCAGCCCGCCGGTGGCGGCGGGCACGAGGATGTCGAGGTCGTGGCGCAGCAGGTCCGACGCGGTCCAGGTGAGACCGTCGGTTTCGACCTGCGCGCGGAGGCGGTCGTCCCGGTCGGCGACGACCACGTCGGCGCCGTCGGCGGCCAGCGACCGGCCCAGGAGACGGCCGACGCTGCCGTAGCCGATGACGCCGATCCGCAGGCCGGTCACGGCCCGGGTGCCACGGAGCTGGGCGACCGCGGCGTCGAGGGCGGCGCGGACCCCGCGGGCGGTGGCCGCGCTCGAGTTGCCGCTGCCGCCGAGCGCTTCGGGCCGGCAGAACGCCCATCCCGGGGTGAGGCGGTGGATCACCGCCATGTCCTGCGGGGTGGTCCCGATGTCGGGTCCGGTGCGGTAGCGCCCGCCCAGCCTGCCGATCGTCTCGGCGATGTCGAGCACGAGGTTCTCGCGCACCGGCGGCGTCAGCGGTGCGTCACCGAGGACCACGACGGTCTTGCCACCGCCGTGCGGCAGCTCGGCGAGCCCGCATTTGAGCGTCATCGCGCGGGAGAGCCGCAAGGCGTCGGCCACGCCGTCGCCGACGGATCGGTACGGCTTGATCCGGCAGCCCCCGATCGCCGGGCCGCGTGCGGTGGAGTGCACCGCCACGACGATCGGGATGCCGCTGCGGGCCCCGCGGACCACGTGCAGTTCCTCGTGCTCGACCCCCGCCCGGTCGAGCGTGGATACGAGATCTGTTCGACTCATGCCGTCAGAATCCACGACATCTCGGATCCATGCGCCTGATCCTGAGGTATGTTCGAAAACTAGTCGAAATTTCGAACGTCGATCGGATCGGCCCGGCAGTTGGTGCGTGCCTTGCGGCTCACCGCGACGCGCCGGACAGTGCCCGGGCTTGCGGACCGCCCGCCTCCGTCGCCGGCCGACGGCCGCGGATCCTGCGGACCAGACCGAGGAGGACCGACCGCAGCGCCTCGGCCCGGCGGCTGGACGGGACGAACATCTGCTGCTTGAGCCGGGCGGTGCGCTGGTGCTTGGTGATGAACGGACGCAGGCCGGTCTCCCAGGCGTCCAGGGCGGCGGCGAGGTCGCCGGGGTGCTCCCGCAGGGCCGCGCCCAGTGCGGCGCCGCCGCGCAGCGAGGACGTGGCACCCATGCCCGAGTAGAGGTTCATGCACCACGCCGCGTCCCCCACCAGCACGACCCGTCCCGTGCTCCACCGCGGCATCCGCACCTGGTGCACCGAGTCGAACAGGCGATCAGGGGCCTCCTCCAGGGAGTCCAGGACGTGGCGCACCACGGGGTCGTCCATTCCGGAGAAGACCGAGCGCAGCCGCTGGACCCGCGACCCGCTGAACTGCTCCTGGATGTCCGTCGTCCGGTACGTCAGCAGCGCGGTGGGCGCGTGGTCGGCGAGCCCGAACACCCACACCGCCCGCTTCGCGCGCGCGATGATGATGCTGTCGCTCGCCTCGTACGAGGGCACCTGCTCCTTCAGCTGGAACGCGCAGATCATCGCGTTCCACGTGGTCAGGTAGTCCTCGTCCGGACCGAACACCATCCGGCGCACGCTCGAGCGCATCCCGTCCGCGCCGACGACCAGGTCGAAGCTCTCGCGGTACTGCGCACCGGTGCCGGCCTTCTCGAGCAGCACCTGCACCTCGGCGGGACCCTCGGTGATCGCGACCGGAGTGGTCCCGAACCGCACCTCGACGCCGGTGATGCTCTGCCACAGCGCGGCCTCGACGTCCCCGCGCAGCACCGCTGCCGGCTCCCCGGGCTGGTCCAGGAATCCCAGCGCCGGCCGGCGCCTGCCCCGGCGATCCACCGACCACGAATTCGCGCCGGCCGCCCGGTCCGGGTTGCGGGTGTGCAGGTGGTCGGCGATGCCCAGGTCGGCCGCGGCTTGCCGGCCCTCAGGGAACAGCCCGACGAAGTAACCCCCGGTACGCCGCTCGGGTGCCCGTTCGATGATCACCGGAGTCCAACCGGCCTGGCGCAGCCCGATCGCCGCGGACATCCCCGCGATCCCGAGCCCCACCACCAACGCCCTCTTCCGCATGGCCGTCACCGCGCCACGCCGGACGGAACAGCGGCCGCTGCCGTGGTGTACTCCGCTGCCAGCCGGCGGTGGACGACCTTGCGGATCAGCTCGAGAACGCCCGAAACCACCACCTGGACCGGGCGGCTGGACGGGACGAACCGCTGTTGCTTTATCCGTGCGGAGCGCCGCTGGCTGGTGATGTAGGGACGCAGGCCGGTCTCCCAAGCTTCCAGCGCGGCGGCGAGGTCGCCGGGGTGCTCCCGCAGGGCCACGCCCAGTGCGGCGCCGCCGCGCAGCGAGGACGAGGAGCCCATGGCCGAGTAGGTGTTCATGCACCAGGCCGCGTCGCCCACCAGCACGATCCGCCCCGTGCTCCACCGGGGCATCTTCACCTGGTGGATCGAGTCGAACACGTGGTCCGGGGCCTGCTCCAGGGAGTCCAGGACGTGGCGCACCACGGGTTCGTCTTCCATCCCGGAGAAGGCCGCGCGCACCTGCTCGATCGACGGTCCGGCGAACCGGTCCGGGATGTCCTCGGTGCGGTAGGTCAGCCACGCGCAGGGCGCGTGGTCGGCGAGCCCGAACACCCACATCGCACGCTTGGGGCGCGAGACGATGATGCTGTCGCCCGCCTCGTAGGTGGGCACTTGCTCCTTCATCTGGAACGCGCAGATCATCGCCTTCCAGTTCGCCAGGTAGTCCTCGTCCGGACCGAACACCATCCGGCGCACGCTCGAGCGCATCCCGTCCGCGCCGACCACGAGATCGAAGTCCTCGCGGTACTGCTTCCCGGTGCCGGCGTCCTCGAGCAGGACCCGCACCCCGCCGGCGCCCTCGGCGATCTCGACCGGAGTCGTCGCGAACCGCACCTCGACCGCGTCCTCGGTCCCGTCGCCGGTGATGCCCTGCCACAACGCGGCCTCGATGTCGCCGCGCAGCACCGCTGCCAGCCCGCTGGGCGCGTCCAGCAATCCCAGGGCCGGCCGGCGCCTGCCCCGGCGATCCACCGACCACGAGTTCCCGCCCGGTCGCCATTCCGGGTTGCGGGTGTGCAGGTGGTCGGCGATCCCCAGGTCGGCCGCGGCCTGCACACCCTCCGGGAACATGAAGATGAAGTAACCCCCGGTACGCCGCTCCGGCGCCCGTTCGACGATCACCGGTGTCCAACCGGCCTGGCGCAGCCCGATCGCCGCGGACATCCCCGCGATCCCGAGCCCCACCACTAGTGCCCTCTTCTGCATGGCTTTCCTCTCTCCGTTGGTTCTGATCTGGGGGACGGCTCAACCCGGCACGACGACGGCGCGGCCGCGGCCGGTGTAGGCCCACGCCTCACCGACCCGGCTCAGCGGGAACGCGGTGTAGGGCAGCTGCCGGGACCCGTCGGCGAAGCGGGCCATGACCTCGGGCGCCTCGGCGAGCATCTCCTCGGTGCACCGCGAGCCGATGCCGCTGCCGGTCATCCGGATCCGCCTGTCGCGCAGCAGGTCCAGGGCCTTCTCCAGGCCGTCGGGTCCGTCGTGGGCCAGCGACACGGTCGTCGCTCCCGCGCCGCGCAGCCACTCCAGCGCCTTCGGATCGCGCCCGGCGGCGATGACCCGCTCCGCCCCGAGCGCCAACGCCCCCTGCACGGCGATCGTCCTCGAGGGTGGACGCGCGTATCCGGTGTAGACCAGGCGCCCGTCGCCGGTGCGAGCGGACGCGTCGATGCCCGGCACCAGCGGATAGGTCATCTGCCCGTGGCCGTGGTGCCACCCGGCAGCCAGCGTGCGAACGATGTGGTGACGTACCGGGAGTGTGACGACCGAAGCACGCACCAGAGCCTCCTTAACTAAGTTCAACGCTGTAGCCACCATGCCTGAACAATGTTAAGTTGTCAACCATGACCAAGGGCATCACTCGGGAACGGATCATCACGGCGGCGCTCGAGCTGCTCGACGACCAGGGCATGGACGCCCTCACGGTTCGTGCGCTCGCCTCCCGGCTGGACGTCCGCGCCCCCGCCCTCTACTGGCACGTGCGCAACAAGCAGGAGCTGCTCGACGAGATGGCCACCGAGGTCATGCGCCGCGTGAGCAGCGCCTTCGCCGCGGTCCCGCCCGGCGACGGCTGGCGCGACGACCTCACCGCCTACGCCCGCGTCCTGCGCGCGGAGTACTTGGTCCACCGCGACGGAGCCCGCATCTTCAGTGGCACCCGGATCACCGACCCGGACGTGGTCCGCATGAAGGAGCCGTTGTTCGAACGCTGGACCGCGGCCGGCTGGAAGCCCGCCGACGCCGATGACGCCGTCGATGTGGTCACCGCGTTCGTCGTCGGCTTCGTCATCGAAGAGCAGGAGCGGCGCCAGGCCGCCGAGACCGATCCGACGCGCTACTCGGCCACCGAGCGCGACGCCTGGCTTGGCGAAGGCGCGTCACTGGTGAAGGAGGCCGGGCACCTCCTCGACGACGGCGACCAGCGCTTCGAACGGCATCTCGGCATCGTCCTCGACGGGCTCGCCGCCCGGCCGGACGCGTGAGCCGGCCGCGCCTGCGAGCCGGCACGGTCGCAGCCGGCGCGGCCACGACGAGCGCCGCGCCAGGCAGGCGAGTGTGTCGCCGAAGCCAAGGGTGCGAGAAACGGCGCGGTCCTGATCAACGCCGTCCTCGAACATCCCATTGGCGAGGCAAGATGGGCCTAACGGAACTCGAAGTGCTCGGCGTGCACGTAATCGCGCGGAATGCCTTTCTGTCGCAGCCCGGTGCCGAGCCTCGCGACCATCGCCGCCGGGCCGCACAGGAACACGTGCGTGTCCGCCGTCACCGGACCGGCCGCGGCCTGGACGCGATCGACCGTGAGCCTGCCGTGCTTTTCGGAGAAGACCGGGTGCACCTCGAGGTTCGGCAAGCGGTCGGCGGCCGCGACGAGGTCGGGCAGGAACACCGCTTCGGCCTCGGTGCCGGTGCAGTAGAACAGATCGATGCGGCTCGGCTCGTCGACCCGTTCGGTGGTCAGCCAGCCCAGGAACGGCGCCACTCCGATACCGCCGGCGATCCAGATCTGGCGAGCGCCGCCGAGAGTGTGGTCGAACATGCCGTACGGACCGTTGACCACGGCCGGCAGTCCGGGACGCAGGTTCTCGTGCATCCGCAAGGTATCCCGGCCGCGTGAGCGGATGGTGAGCCGGACCGAGCCGTCCGACGACGTTCCCGCCACGCTGAACGGGTGTGCGCGCCAGCGGTGTTCCCCGCCCACGCTCAGGTAGACGAACTGCCCGCCCCGCAACGGCGAACCGGCACCGGTCGGCGTCAACAGGACGTCGGTGATGTGCGCTCCCGGGCGGAGCACCTCCTTGATCACGTAGTCGGCTTTCGCCGCTCTGCGCCGGAGCAGCAGTTCGTCGTAGCCGTATGCGGTGACTCCGACCGCGCTGATGATCACGTAGCCGACACGCAACACGGCCGATCCCGCCAGTACCTCGTCGAGCAACCACCCGTGCACCAGGGCGGCGACCAGCATCAGGCCGATGAACCGGTGCGTCACCAGCCAAAGCCGGTAGCCGACGCGCAGCAGCCGGCTCACCCGGCCCAGCGAAACCAGGGTCAGCGCGATCAAGCCGAGTGCGGCGAACAAGCCCAGCGCCCGCCCCGCCTCGCCGGAGAAGGTGAGCTCCTCCGCGGGTGCCGCCTGGTCGCTGCCGCTGGTGACCAGCGTGTGCGGGATGAACAGCAGGAGAGACCAGATGCCGCACAGCCGGTGCCAGAAGTACATGCGGTCCAGACCGCCGAAGCAGCGTTCCAGCGTGGGCAACCGGGTGGCCAGGACCGTTGTCCAGGTCATCAGGTAGACCGCGAGCACGCCGAGGACTTCGCCCAGCAGGTAGGAAGTGGCGATCCCGTCCGGCCGGAGCTTGCTCCAGGCCGCCACCACCGCCCCGGCGCCGGAAACGACCGCCAGCGGGCCGGCGTGCCGCAGCTTCAGCCGGACGTCCATCGGCCGGCGCAGGACGCGGATGACGTAGATCGCGATGGCGACGAGGAACGACATGGCGTGACTCCACGTGTCGGTGGGCAACCAGCGGTTGTCCGGCCAGCGCCTTAACAATGTTCAAGACCGTTCCCACGATGCCCGAACTTAGTTAAAGTGTCAACGGCGGCGCGGCTGACGAGGCGTCTTCGAGGTTGCGGCCGGTGAGGTACAGCACGCCCGTCGCCTCCCGCCGGGGCCGCTTCGACAAGCTAGGGTCGGGCAATGTCCGAGCACCGCCCCCTTCCGCTGTGGGCGGGCCGCGCGGCCGCGCTGCTGGGCATCGTGCTCGTCGCCTTCACCCTGCGCCAGGCGGTTGCGGCGATGTCGCCGATCCTCGGCGACATCCGGGTGGACATCCCGATATCGGACATCGGCGTCGGGCTGCTCGGCACGTTGCCGCCGATCCTGCTCGCGGCATCCGGGTTCATCGCGCCGCGCGTCGCCCGCGGCCTCGGCCTCGACGGCGGCATCGTGCTCGCGTTGCTGCTCATGACCCTCGGCCACCTCGTGCGCGCGTTCGCCCCGGGCTTCGCGGTGCTGCTCGTGGGCAGTGTCGTCGCGCTCGCCGGTACGGGCATCGGCAACGTGCTGCTGCCGCCGATCGTGCGGCGCTACTTTCCCGACCGGGTAGCGCTGCTGACCGCTGTCTACGCCTGCATCGTGGGCGTGAGCACGGCCGTGCCCGCTGCGCTCGCCGCTCCGGTCGCCGAGCAGCTCGGCTGGCGGTTCTCGCTCGGCATCTGGTCGGTGACTTCGGTGGTCGCGCTTGTTCCCTGGCTCGTCATCATCGTGCGGGAGCGCCGCCGGCGACTCTCGGATGCCGTCGCTGTCGAGTCCCCGCCTCCTGCCCTCGTCACGCGGCTGTGGCGGTCACGCGTGGCCCTGTCGATCACCGCCGTGTTCTCGACCAGCACGATCTGCACCTACGCGTGTTTCGCGTGGCTGCCCGAGATCCTCGGCGACATCGCCGGCTCGACGCCGACCGAGGCCGGTGTGCTGCTCGCCGTCACCGGCCTCATCAGCGTGCCCGGCGCACTCGTCGCGCCCCTGCTCGTCGCGCGGCTGCGCAATGTCGGCTGGCTGATCGCCGCCGGTATCGCGAGCTTCGTGCTCGGCTACCTCGGCCTGCTGCTCGCGCCTGCGGCACTCACCCTGCTCTGGGTGCTGCTCATCGGCTCGGGGTCGATCCTGTTCCCGGTCTGCCTCGTGCTCATCAACGGTCGCACCCGAACCCACGGCGGCACCGTCGCGCTGAGCGGTTTCGCCCAGGGGGTCGCGTACGCGCTCGGCGCGCTCGGTCCGCTGCTCGTCGGGCTGCTGCACGACGTGAGCGGCGGGTGGACCCTGCCGCTGCTGTTCCTGCTCGCAGTCGCCCTCGTGGCGACCATCCCGGCGATCACGCTGGCCAGGCCCACGTTCGTCGAGGACGAACTCGCCCGGCCGGCGCCGCCAACCCGGGAGTGCGCCGACAGAGCCTGATGTCCGGGCAGCTGTACCTGGCCATGCCCGGGGCCCATTCGCCGGCCGCTGCGGCCTCGGCCCAGCCCGATGGCCACCCGGTGCAGTCCCGGGCAACCCGGCCGAGCGGAAGCCCCGGCGAACCGGCGACGGCCGGCACGCCGGAACCTGGCACGACCGGCGCGGCGGCCGCGCGCGTCAGCGGATCGGGTTGGGCGTGATGTCCTGGGCGAAGAGGTTGCCGTTGGAGCTGCCCACGTGGACGTGGTAACCGCGGCCGCCCACGTTCACCGTGATGTGGGGCCGCGGGTCGGCGCCGCCCGCCGCGCCGCCGAGGCCGCCCTGGTGGATGCCCGCCGTCTGCTGCCAGCCGCGGCCTTCCTGCATCTGCTTCAGCAGTTCCTTCGCCCGGCGCGCGCCTTCGCCGCGGCCGGAGGCGAGGTTCTCCAGGATCCCGACGAACTTCTTGTCGCTGATCTCCGTCACCGGCACGTTCGCGTTGCCGTGGAACACCGGCTGGCCCGGGCGGTTGTTGCCCAGTACCGGGTTGTTCGCCTTGCCGCCCTTGCACTTGCCCTTGCCGCCCTTGAGGCCGACCGGGTCGAGCCAGCCGGTGGGGTTGCGGACGTACGCGTGCGGGTTGGTGCCGCCGCCGAGCCCGATCGGGTCCGGGCTGATGTACCGCCCGGTTTCCGGCTCGTAGTACCGGTTGACGTTGTAGTGCAGGCCTGTCTCGGCGTCGAAGTACTGGCCCGGGAAGCGCAGTGGCGTCGGCCCCGGGCCACCGGCCTCCAGGCCCCACAGGGTCTGCGCCGAGTGCCACGTGATCCGGCCGGACTCGTCGACCAGCTCCGCCGGGCTGCCGATCAGGTCGGCGACGACGGCGTGGAACTGTTCGTCGAGGCCGCCGTCCGCGCGGGTGCGGCGGTCCAGCACGCTCACCGGCACCGGCCGGTCCGGTTCCCAGTCCCACGTCGTGATCCGCGCCGGCGCACCGCCGTTCGTGACGATCTCCTCGGCCGGGACGATCCCGTCCCAGACGAAGACCGTCTCGGCGGCGACCGTGCCGTCCGGGCCGAGCAGGCGCTTGGCGACCCGGCGCCCCAGCGCGTCGTAGGCGTAGCGCCACTCGTGGCCGTCCGGGGTCCGCACCTGCTCGAGGCGGTCGTCGGCGTTCCAGGCGAAGCTCCAGCCGGCGGGGCCGCCCGGCTGCTGCCGCCAGGTCAGGCGGCCCAGGTCGTCGTAGCGGTACTCGACGTCGCCGGCGCGCCGCACCAGAGTCCCGGTGTACTCGCGGGGGCCCGCGGCCGGGTGGTCGGCCCACTCCGCCACGGCGATGTTGCCCGCGGCGTCGTAGGCGTACCGCTCGCCGCCGTCGGGCCGCTGCAGGCCGGTGACCCGGCCCAGCCGGTCCAGCGCGAACTCGCGGCGGCCCGAGAGCAGGTCGTCCACCCCGGCGAGCACGTCGTCCGCCCGGTGGCGGTAGGCGCGCCGCTGCCGCGGCTGCCCGTCGGCCCCGGCGACGACCTGCTCGACGAGCCGGTCGTTCGCGTCCCAGGTCTGGGCCAGCGTCGCGGCGCCGAAGACCCGGCCGATCTCGCGGCCGGCCGGATCGTGCGCGAACCGGATCGACCGGCCGGCCGTGCTCAGCTCGGCCGGCGCGCTCGCCGCGTCGTAGCTCCAGGTGCTCGTGACACCCGAGGCGGTGCGGCGCGCGGTCCGCAGCCCGCTGCGGTCGTAGCCCGAGCGGACTTCCCGGCCGTCGCAGGTCTCGGCCACGACCCGGCCGAGCCGGTCGTAGGCGAAGGTGAGGTCGGCGTCGGCGTTGGTCGCGCGCACCAGGCGGCCCGCGGCGTCGTAGGCGTAGGTCGTGACGCGGTCCCCGCGGCGCTTTCCGGTCAGCCGGCCCAGCGCGTCCCAGGTGTAGGTCGTCGGTTCCCCGGCGCCCGTGGTGCTTTCGACCAGCTGGCCGGCGGCGTCGCGCCGGTAGGTGACGACCCGGCCGTCGAAGTCGGTCTCGCGCACGACCCGCCCGGCGGCGTCGTAGTCGATCCGCCACTGCGCGCCCGCGGCGTTGGTCACCGAGACGAGCCGCAGCTCGGTGTCGTAGGCGAACCGCGTGCGGCTGCCGTCCGGCGCGATCTCGCAGACGGGCAGATCGAACGGCCCGAAGTCGGTCCGGGTCACGGCACCCGCGGCGTCCGTCCGCTCGACCGCGTTGATCTCGCCGTCGTAGGTGAAGCGCTCCACGGAACCGTCCGGGGCGATGCGCTTCCACAGCTCGCCCTCGACCGTCCACGCGAACGTCGTCGTGTTGCCGGCCGGATCGGTGACGGACTCGACGCGGCCGAGCCGGTCGTAGGTGTAGGCCGTGCGCCCGCCGGCGGGGTCGAGGACCGTGCGGGGCTTGCCGAGGGCGTCGCACTCGATCCCCGTCGTGCGGCCTTCTTCGTCGGTGAACGAGCTGAGCGCTCCGCCCGGGCCGTAGCCGTACCGGCGGACCCCGCCCATCGGGTCGGTGGTCGCGACGAGCCGGCCGGTCTCGTCGTACTCGTGGGCCCACACCGCGCCGTCCGGTTCGACCGTGGCCCGCGGACGGCCGCGCCCGTCGTAGCGGACGCTGTGCACGCTCCCGTCCGGGCGGGTTTCCGACGTCCGCCTGCCGTGTTCGTCGTAGCCGTACCGGGTGGCCCGGCCCAGCGGATCGGTGACGGCGAGCAGCCGGTCGTGGCGGTCCCACTCGTAGGTCGTCACGCCGCCGAGCGGATCGGTCTCGCGGACGAGCTGGAACTCCTCGTTCAGCTCGAAGGTGGTGGTGTGACCGAGCGAGTCGGTCGCTCGGTTGACGCGGTTTTCCCGGTCGTAGGCGAAGGTGTAGGAGAGCACCCCGCCCGGCCCGGTGCCGCGGACGCAGCGGTCCAGCTCGTCGTAGGTGAACTCGTAGCCCCGGCCGTTGCGGTCCTGCCAGCCGGTGATGCGGCCCGCGTCGTCGTAGGCGAACCGGTAGGGCCGGCCCGAGGAGTTGATCACCTCCACCAGGTTCGCCCGCTCGTCGTAGGCGAACCGGGCGAGGGTGACGCGGTCGTCGTCGCGGGCGCCGACGGAGGTGAGCTCGGTGATCCGGCCGTCGGCCGTGGTGACGGCGATGCGGTGCCCGGCCGAGTGCCGCACCTCGCGCAGCGTCCCGTGCGGGTCGCGGTCGAAGACGATCCGGTTGCCGTCGGCGTCGGAGATCGCCGCCAGCCGGCCGATCTCGCCGCCGGCGGGGAAGTGCAGGGTGCGGCCGAGGTCCGGCTGCTCCATGACGTACTCGTCGCCGAGGCGCCGCAGCGGCCACCGCGGGCCCTCGACCGGCGCGACGGCCGCGGCACCCGGGACGGGGTAGACCAGCAGCGTGCCGTCCTCGGCGGCGAAGTCGACGCGGCCGTCCCCGGTTTCCAGGCGCTGGTCCACGGTCGACGCCCAAGACCGTCCGAAGTGGACACCGCTGCGGTAGCCGGAGAAGTGGGCGCGCTCCAGCACGAGCGACAGGACGCCGTCGATCTCGACGTCGGTCTGGGCGAGCATCATCCGCCCGGTCGTCATGTCGATCGGGTCGCCGCTGCCCGGCCGGCAGTCGGTCGGGGTCGAGTTTTCCTTGGGGGAGCCGTTGTGGCCGGCGAGCCCGCCGTCGCGCGGCTTGCCGCCGTCCTTCCCGCCGGCCGGGCCCTTCCCGCCGCCGGAAGGCGTGGTCGAGCCGTTCGGCGACGGCGTGTCGTCGGGACCTTTGGACGCCGGCGGCGGCTCGCTCTTGGGCGGCGGGTCACCCTTGGCGCCGGACGGGGTGGTGCCGTCGCCCTTGGCGCCCGAGGGAGTGGTGCCGTCACCCTTCGGTCCGTCCAGGCCCTTCGGGTTGCCGTTGATGTCGGCGTGCTTCGGCGGCGGCGCTGCCTTGCCCGGCTTGATGTTCTTCAGCGCCTTGGCCGCGTCGGAAAACAGGTCACCGGCCCGCTTGAGCAGCGGCATCAGCGCCTGGAGTGCCTTGACCAGCCGCTTGGTCAGGTCGGCGATCTTCGACGCGGTCTTCGCGACGGCGGTGATCACCTGGGGAACGACCCACGTCATCCCGATACCGAGGGTGAACACCACCTGCAGGGCCCAGCTGATCAGGTGCCCCACCAGCTCGGCGATGATGTCGCGGACCAGCGCCCGCACCGCCGCGACGACCTCACCGGCGGTCTTCACACCACTGGACGCGCCTTCGCAGCCTTTCTGGGCGGTTTCCAGCAGCGTGACCGTGTCCTGTGCCCGCTGGCGGTACATGTCGCCGGCGTTCCCGGTCCACGACGAGATGTCGGTTTTGACCATGCCGGTCAGGTCTTGGCCGATGCTGCCCAACTCGGTCGCGACGTTCTTCCACGTCTCCGACTGCGCGGCGATCTCGTCAGCGTTGCCGGTCAGACCGTTGAGAGCTTCCTTGAGCGGCCCGACGTGCTCGATGAGCCAGCCGACGCCGGCGGCGAGGATCGCGCCGAAGGGGTCCATGGCCATGGAGAGAGCGTCGAGGGCGGTGCCGACGGCGCCCATGGCGACCGAGGCCCAGTCGCCGCTTTCGATCGCGGACTTGAGGTCGGCTGCCGACTCCAGCAGCGAAATGCCCGAATACGCCTTGGTGGAGTCTTTGGTCTCCGCGACCAGCGGGTTTCCCACTACGCGACCTTTCCGGTGGGCCGGCGAACCGGGTCACCGGCCGGTGACGGCGCCTTGTCGACGATCACTCGGCGGGAGGATAGCAACGCCGCGATGGCCGGTGTATGGCTTGGTGCCAGGCTGCCCGCCGGGGCAGTAGTTCCAGGCCGTCCGGGCAGAAAGCGTCAGCCGTCCTTGCGGCGGCGGAACCCGGCCGGGCCCGCCGCGCGAACACCGGGGCTTGACCTTGACACTGTGACAAGGTCTTCACTGGGCGGCAGGAGGTGATCCCCATCAACAGCGAAAAGAACCCGCGCCTGCTCGACGCGCTGGCTGCCGGGCATTCGTCGACACGGCTGAAGGCGGCGCTGGCGGCCGGGACGTACCCGGAGCCCGGCTTCGCCGACGCGCTCGTCGCCCGGTGCGCGATCGAGCCGGACTTCTTCGTGCGCGACATGCTCACCTGGGCGTTGACCCGCTTGCCCGCGGAGCTCACGGTGCCCCGGCTCGTCACCGAGCTGCGTTCCGGCCGGCCGCAGGCCCGGAGCCAGGCGCTGCACACGTTGTCGAAGATCGGCGACCGGACCGCGTGGCCCGCGATCACCCCGGCGCTGCTCGACGACCCCGACGACGAAGTCAAGCGAAGCGCGTGGCGGGCCGCGGTCGCCCTCGTGCCCGACGGTGACCGGGAGGAGCTGGCGGTGCGCCTGGCCGGCCGGCTCGGCCGTGGCGACCGGGAGCTGCGGCTGAGCCTGAGCCGGGCACTCGTCGCGCTCGGGGACGTGATCGAGCCGGCCCTGCGGGCGGGACTCGCCAGTGCCGACCCGGCGGTGCGTGCGCACGCCCGAGCCACGGAACGGCTCCTTGACGACCCGGACGCCGGGTTCGACTCGGCCGTCGACGAGGCGAAGCGGGTCGTCGCGCTCGGTCCCGAACGCGCCGGGGGAGCGGCGTGCTGATCGGCGAGGTGGCCCGCCGGTCCGGGGTGAGCACGCGGATGCTGCGGCACTACGACTCCCTCGGACTGGTGCGGCCGACCGGCCGCACCGTGGGCGGCTACCGCGAATACTCCGAAGCGGACATCCGCCGGATCTTCCACGTGGAAGGCCTGCGGTCACTGGGGTTGACGCTGCGGGAGATCGGCCGCGCACTGGAGGACGCGCTCGTCCCGCCGGCCGCTCTGGTCGACGACCTCATCCGCAGGACCGAGGACCGGCTGAAACGGGAGCGGGAACTGCTCGAGCGGCTCCGTGCGATCGACGCCTCGGCGCCCGACGGCTGGCCGGACGTCCTGCGCGTCGTGGAGCTGCTGCACGGGCTCGATTCGCCCAGCGCCGCGCGGCGCCAGCAGGCCGTCCTGGCCCCGGCCGAGGGCGTTCCGGTTCCCGCCGACCTGCTGGCCAAGGCGATCCTCGCCGAAGCCGACCCGAACGTCGCCGGCGCGCTCCGGTGGGCCCTCGCGCGGGCGGGCGGCGACGGCGTGGCGAGCGTGGCGGCGGGCCTGCGCTCGTCCGACGTCGGCGTCCGGCGGCGCGCGGTCTTGGCGATCGCCGAGCTGCCGGGCGACGAGGCGACTTCGGCGCTGTCGGGCGCGCTCGCGGACCCGGACCCGGCGGTGCGCCGGCCGGCCGCGCTGGCCGTGGGCAGCCGGGGCGGGAGCGCGGCGGTGCCGACCCTCGTCGCCATGGTGGTCGAGGGCACGAACGACGTCGAAGCGGCCGAGGTGCTGAGTTCGCTGGCGACCGAACACGGGTACGCGGACCAGGTGCTGAGCGCGATCGTCGGCGAGTTCGCCGCCGAAGCGGCGGATTCCGCGGTGCGGATTCGGCTGACCCAGGCGCTCGCCGAGCTGCCGCCGGAGTTGGCCCACGACGTCCTGCGGCGGCTGGCCGACGACGCCGATCCCGCTGTCGCCCGCGTCGCTTCCGCTCTCGTGGTCCACCGGTCCGGGTAGGACTCGCGAGACGGCCGTTCGACGGGGAAAACTGGGAACGCTCCCAAGGTACGCACTGTGAATGCCGGCCGATTCCATCCGGGCTACGCCGGATAGTCCAGTACTGAACGGCTGAAACGCCTATCGGTGGCGGCGATGCTTTACAGGCCGCACGCGGATCCTTACCGTCGTTCCGGAAGCGCTCCCAGAACCGAGGAGGCGGAGTGCACGCTTCGACGATGAAGTGGATGTCCCGGGCGCTCGTGGCGCTCCTCGTGCTCGGCTTGGCCGTGGTGGTGCCCGGTCTGTCCCCGGCGGCCCGCGCCGCGGCCGGCAAGTTCGCCTACGGCGAGGCCCTCCAGAAGGCGATCTGGTTCTACGACGCGCAGCGCTCCGGCGCGCTGCCCGCCGGCAACCGGGTTTCCTGGCGCGGCCCGTCCGCCCTCGACGACGGCAAGGACGTCGGCCTGGACCTCACCGGCGGGTTCTACGACGCCGGCGACCACGTCAAGTTCGGGCTGCCCTTCGAATTCAGCATGAGCATGCTGGCCTGGGGCGCGCTGGAGAACCGCGCCGCCTACCAGGACTCCGGGCAGTGGCCGTACCTGCTGTCGAACCTGCGCTGGGGCAATGACTGGCTGATCAAGGCGCACCCCCAGCCCAACGTGCTCTACGGCCAGGTCGGCAAGGGCGACGACGACCACAAGTGGTGGGGTCCCGCCGAGACCATGACCATGGCCCGTCCCGCCTACCGCGTCGACACCTCCTGCCCCGGCTCCGATCTCGCCGGCGAAGGCGCCGCGCAGCTGGCCGCCGGCTCACTGGTCTTCCGGGCCGACGACCCGACCTACGCGGCGACCCTGCTCACCCACGCCAAGCAGCTCTACTCGTTCGCGGACAACTACCGGGGCGCCTACTCCAACTGCATCACCGACGCCCAGAACTTCTACAAGTCCTGGAGCGGCTACCAGGACGAGCTGGTGTGGGGCGCGATCTGGCTGTACAAGGCCACCGGCGACGCCGCCTACCTGACCAAGGCGCGCGCCGAATACGGGAAGCTGGCCACCGAGCCGCAGACCTCCACCCGCTCCTACCGCTGGACGCTGGCGTGGGACGACAAGTCCTACGGCGCGTACGTCCTGCTCGCCCAGCTCACCGGCGATCCCGAGTACGTCGCCGACGCCAACCGCTGGCTGGACTGGTGGACCACCGGCGTCAACGGCCAGCGCGTGCCGTATTCGCCGGGCGGCCAGGCGGTGCTCGACCAGTGGGGCTCGCTGCGGTACGCCGCCAACACCGCGTTCGTCGCCCTCGCCTACTCGGACTGGCTGCGGACCACGGATTCCGCCCGCGCCACCACGTACCACGACTTCGCCGTGCGGCAGATCGACTACGCGCTCGGCGACAACCCGCGCGGCGCGAGCTACGAGGTCGGGTTCGGCGTCAACCCGCCCCGCAACCCGCACCACCGCACCGCGCACGGCTCCTGGGCCGACAGCATCACCGACCCGGTGGCGAGCCGGCACGTCCTCTACGGCGCGCTCGTCGGCGGTCCCAGCTCGGCCAACGACGCGTACACCGACGACCGCGGCAACTACACCATGAACGAGGTGGCGCTCGACTACAACGCCGGCTTCACCGGCGCGCTGGCCCGGCTGTACGGCGAGTACGGCGGCGCACCCCTGGCGAGCTTCCCGCCGAAGGAAACCCCGGACGGCCCCGAAATCCTGGCGCAGGGTGCGCTCAACCAGCCCGACGGCGGCACGTTCACCGAGGTCAAGGCGTACGTGATCAACAAGTCGGCGTGGCCGGCGCGCACGTTCACCGGCTCGCTGCGGTACTACTTCACCCTCGACGGCGCCACCACGCCCGGCCAGATCTCGGTCACCTCCGCGTACAACCAGTGCGACGCGCCGACCGTGCACCAGTTCTCCGGCTCGGTGTACTACGTCGACGTGCCGTGCTCCGGCGGCGTCGCTCCCGGCGGACAGTCGCGCTACCGCAAGGAAGTGCAGTTCCGGATCAGCAGCACCGGCACCTGGAATCCCGGAAACGACTGGTCGCACACCGGCCTCGCCCCGAGCGGAAGCGCGCCGGTGAACAACCCGCAGCTGGTGCTTGCGCAAGGCTCCGCGGTGCTGTGGGGCAGCCAACCCGGACTGTCCACAGGGGACACCACTCCGCCTGCCGCGCCCACCGGGGTCACCGCCACGGCCGGCAGCACCAGCGTCAGCCTCGCCTGGACCGCCGCGACCGACGACGTCGGCGTCGCCGGGTACGACGTGCTGAACCCGGCCGGTGCGGTGGTGGGCGCCACCACGAGCACCAGCTACCAGGTCACCGGCCTCACCCCGGGCACCGCGTATACGTTCTCGGTCCGCGCCCGGGACGCCGCCGGCAACCAGTCCGCGGCGAGCAGCCCGGTCTCGGTCACCACCACGACCGGCGGCAACACCGGCACCGGCTCCCTCGCCGTGCAGCAACGCGCCGACAGCGCCGTCACCGGCAACCAGATCCGCACCGGTCTCCAGATCGTCAACCGGGGCAGCGCGGCCGTCGCCCTGAACAGCGTCACCGCGCGCTATTGGTTCACCGGTGACGCGACCAACCCGGGTTACCAGGTTTGGTGCGACTACGCGGTTCTCGGCTGCGCGAACGTCACCCTGCGCGTGGTGAAGCTCAGTGCGGCGCGCCCGGGTGCCGACGCGTACGTCGAGGTGAGCCTCGCCGGCGGCACCCTCGCCCCGGGCGCGAGCACCGGTGAGATCCAGGTGCGGGTCGCGAAGGCCGACTGGTCAGCGCTCAACCAGGCCGACGACTACAGCTACCGCGCGGCGGCGTCGTTCGCCGACCTCACCACCGCCACCGCCTACCAGTCCGGCGCCCTCGCGTGGGGCACCGAGCCCTGACCGTTCGGGGTTTCGATCGACGGGCCGCGAATGTCAGGCGTCGCTGTTCCGCCTGGATGATTTCGGCATGGAACCTGACCATGAGCACGACCGCTGGACGGCGACCGAAGAGGAGCGCGGGTACATCCGCGCCCGGCTGCGGCTCGTGACCACGGAACAAGGCGGTCGTCACACCGCGATCCACTCCGGCTATCGAGCACACTGGGCATTTCCATCGGACGTTCACCGGGAACGCCACGACGCGCCTTTGACTCTGGAGGGAAGGAAAACGCTTGCCCCCGGGAACGAGGCGATGATTCGGCTCCACCCGCTCGCACCCGATCTCTGGCCGCCGATCTCGGCGGGGCTGCGGCTGTCGATGCTCGAGGGTCCCCGGCTCGTCGGCCTGGCCGATGTCGTGAACGTGGTTCCACCGCTCTCATAACCGGCGCGCCGGCTTGCTCATGTTCGGAGGAGCATGGGGCATGTTCTGGTGAACGGCCGGTCAGCGGATCGGGTAACCGGTTGCGGCGACGCGTTCTGCCACGGCCGCCAGGGTGGTGGCGGAGTTGAACGCGGTCACGACATTCGCGGTCAGCGGTTGCCCCGCGTAGATGTGCCGGACCGCGGCTAGGTCGATCGGCCTTTCGTAGTAGTCCTGCGCCCAGTCCTGGTACGCCTCGGGTGTGCCGTCGGTCAGCAGAGCGAACAGCCAGTCCGCGCCGTCGTCGCCGTCGTCGGGGAAGGCGATGACTCCGTGCCGCCAGGCGGTGTCGGCGTGCTCACGCCACAGGCACACGGTGACGTACGGCGTGCCGTACTCGTCGCAGAACGCCGGTTCCCGCACGCACTCCCGGAAAACGTCGGGCACGGTGTCGAGAACGCCGGGCCACGGCTCGTCGTCGTCCGTGGCGTAGGGGCTCATCGGCGACTCGTGGTCGAAGCCGCGCACGTACGCCCCCGCGGCCGTGAACACGACGGAGTATTCGTTGCCCGCACCGTCCCGCATGGACGCCAGCTCCTGGCCAGGCGCCCAATCAGTGTCGTAGAGGTGGTAGCGGTCATCGCTGCCGGGACTCAGCACGACGTCCAACGCGGCCAGCGCGCGGCACAGCGAGCGTAGGTCCGGGATGGCGGGCAGGGCGCGAGCAAGGTCGTACACGGTCACGCCGATATCCAAGCAGAGAGCCGAACACGCCCGGGGGACTTGCTCATCGGCATGGGTGGGCGCAAGTCGCTCAATGGCCTGATGGTGCCGCTTCGGCAAGGGTTTTGAGCGCGCGGGTGTGGTTGACGAGGTCGCGGAGGGAGGCCGGGACGAACTCGGCGATCCGGCGGGCCCGGTCGGACCGTTCGACCAGTTCGCCGGTGGGGCCGAGCAGCCGGTCGGCGTGGGCGAGGGGGAGGCTCTTGGGCAAGGGCAGCATGCCCGCTTTGCTCAGCGCCAGCCGCAGCTGCTCACCGGCCAGCGCCCCGCCGTGTGCGGTGGTGGAGTACGACACGATCGACGCGGGTTTGCCGGCGGCCTCGGTGGCGAGGAAGTCCAGGGCGTTCTTCAGCGCCGCCGGCGGCGCGTGGTTGTACTCGGGGGTCACGAAGACGTAGGCATCGGCGGCCGCCATGGCCGTGAGCCACGTCCGCACGGCCGCGGACGGGCGGCGGTCGGCGTTGGCCAGTGGCGCGAGCGGCTCGTCGAAGAACGGCATCGGGTGGTCGGCCAGGTCGAGCACGGCGAACCCGGCGCCGTCGACCAGGGCTGCCTTGTCCATGACGAACCGGCAGACGCGGTCGCCGACCCGCCCGGGGCGGGTGCTGCCGAGGATGACCACGATCTTCATCGCCGCTCCTCGTTCTCCAGGAGTTCACAGATCGTCTTCAGGGTGCGGATCGTGGTGGACATCGCGGCGTCGGTCAGGTGCTCGCCGCCGAGCCGCTCGTACTCGCGTTGGACGGCCAGCCCTTCCGTGACGAGGGACTGGCCTGCGGGGGTCAATGTCAATGTGTGCTCACGACGAGACGCGGCCGAGGTCGCGACCGCCAGCCATCCGCGGTGCCGGGCGGTCTCGACGTGACGGCTGACCGCCCCCTTCGTCAGGCTCAGGAGGTCGGCGATCTCCTGTTGCGACGGGGGGACTTCGCCGGCGTCGGCGATCGACCGCAACACCAGGAACAGGGTCCGGCCGATGCCGATCCGCTGCTGGAACCGGCGATCACCGGCCCGTTCGCTCAGCAACGCGGCCCGGTGCAGGTAACGCATGAGGTCCCGGTGCAGGGACGGTCGCTGCTTCACGGTGACAGTCTACACGTAAACAGTTGATATGTGAACTGTCCGATCGGAACGATCGGGTCCGGCGGTCAGCTCCCGGTGTAGAAACCCCGCGGGCGGAATCGGTACGGCCGCTCGCGGTACTCCTCCAGCGCGTGCGCCAGCCACCCCGCGGTCCGCCCGATCGCGCGGATCGTCTCACCCGCACCCGGCACCATGTCGCAGGCCTCCGCAAGCACTGCCAGCGCGAGGTCGACGTTCGGCCGCATGGCCGGCCGTGCAGCCATCAGGTCGTCCACTGTGGACCGGATCGGGCCCGGGGCGTGGACCAGTTCGAGCAGCCTCGCCGCCCGCGGGTCGCCCTCGGGGTAGAGCGGTTCCCCGAACCCCGGCACGCGGCCGGTTTCGTGGGCGCGGTCGGCCACGGCGGCCATCGGGTCGGCCAGTTCGGCCGCCGAACGCAGGAAGCGGCGCACCGCTTCCGCGGCCGCCCCGTGCGTCGGGCCGTCCAGGGCGCCGAGCCCGGTCGCGACCACCGCGTACGGATGCGCTCTGGTGGACGCCGCCGTGCGGACAGCCATCGTCGACGACGCGAGGTCGTGGTCGGCCAGCAGAACCAGAGCGGCGTCGAGCGCGCGGATCCCGTCCTCGTGCGGCTCCTTCGCGGTCAGCGCCGACCACAGGCGCACCGCGAGCGGGTCCGCCGGCCGGGCGTTCCCGTACGAGGGCAGGGCGTCCACCATCACCGCGAGCAGGGCCCGTCCGGCGCCCACCACGATCGCCGGATCCACGTCGTAGCGCAGCGGATCCGCGGTGGCGGCGGCTCCGACGATCACCGGCAGCAGGTCCACCGGCCGCGCCTGCCGCGCGAGAGGCCGGATCACCGCGCACGCGAGTTCGCGCACGGGCTCGGCCGCCACGAACGCCGCGCCCTCGGCCGGCACGCCTGTCCACAACAGATTCGCGACGGCCTCGAAAGTGGTGGTGCCGCGAGTTCGGCGGCGTTCCGGCCCCGGTAGTACAGCTCGCCGTCGCGGATGACGGTGAGCGCCGTCTCGATCGGGGCGGATTCCGGTGCGCCCCTGCGGTTCCTGGCCGCCAGGCGCCGGACCTCCTCGGCGTCGAACCGGCTCGTGCGCCCGTCGGCGGCCCGGGTCCTGCTCAGCAAACCGCGGCTCACGTAGGCGTACACCGTGTCCGCCTTCACCCCCAGCAGACGGGCGGCCTGCGCCGTGGTGAACGTCCGATCGGTCATGCCGCCAGCATCTCACATTGATTCCATCAAGATTGACGACATTGATCGTGGCGGCGATGCTCGGCGGACCGAACCGGATCGACAGGGGGCGTGGTGTCCGAGAGCCGTATCGCGTGGCGCGGGCTGCCGCCGCTGGCCGTGCCCGCCTACCGGAAGCTGTGGATCGTCTCGGTGCTGTCCAACTTCGGAACGTGGATGCACAACACCGCGGCGGCCGCGCAGCTCGCGCTCTCCTCGCCGTCGCCGCTGATCAACGCGCTGCTCCTGGCCGGGGCCACCCTGCCGGCCGTGGTCCTGTCGTTCCCGGCGGGCGTGCTGGCCGACCGGATCGGCCGTGGCCCGGTCCTGTTCTGGGCCAATGCGACCGGCGCCCTGGTGGCGGCGGTCTTCGCCGTGCTCGGGTGGTGCGGCGGCCTCGGCCCGGTCGTGATCCTCGTGCTGACGTTCGCGCTCAACGCGGGCTGGGCCGCCGGCTACCCGGCGTGGAACGCGGAAGTGTCCTCGGTGCTGCCGGCGGATCTGGTGAAGGACGGTTCGGCGCTGAACAGCCTGTCGTTCAACCTCGCCCGCACGCTCGGCCCGGCGGCCGGCGGGTTCGCCTTCGGTGCGGTCGGCGGGTTCCCGGTCTACCTCGCCAACGCGCTGTCCTTCGCCGGTTTCGTCCTGTGCTTCCGGAAGAGCCGGACAGTCGTGACGTCGAACGTCGCGGGCTCGTGGCGGGATTCGCTGCGGGAAACCACGGCGTTCCTCCGGGCCACGCCGCGATACCGCGAACTGCTCGTGCGCGCGGCGACGTTCTTCTGGCTGGCTCAAGCGATGTCCGCGCTCGTCCCGGTGTACGTCCTGACGGTCCGGCACCTTTCCGCCACCGACCTCGGGTTCGTGCTGGCCGCGTTCGGGATCGGCGCGGTCTGCTCGGCCGTGGCCTACCCGAACCTGCGCCGGTACGTTCCCGAGCGGGCGCTGCGGTCCGCGTGCGCACTGTTCGCCGCGCTCGCGCTCACGGCACTGCCCTTGCTCGGCTCGGTGCCGGCGTTGTTCGCGACCGGCCTCGTCTTCGGCGCCGCGCAGGCGTCGATGGTCACGGTCAACAACGGCTTCCTGCAGGCGACCGTGGCCCTTTCGCTGCGGTCGCGGGCGGTGGCGCTGTACATCGTCGTGCTCTACGGCGCCCAGACGATCGGTGCGGTCACCGCGGGCGCCCTGTCCACGTGGTGGGGCGTCGGCCCGGCGGCGTGGACGATCGCGGCGCTGCTCGCCGCGTGCGCACTGCCGGGCAGAACAGGTGATCCGGCATGACCGCCGTTCGGCAGGTGCGGTGAGCTAGGCGCCGGGGCGACGGGGTGCGTGGTCCAGCAGGGTTTCGGCGGCCGCGCGGGCGTGGCGGCCGTAGCCGGGGTCGTTGAGGACCATCGCGCGGCCGGCCGCGCCGTCGGCGAGGGTGACCAGCTGCTCGGCCAATGGTGGTGGCTCGGCGATGCCCAGTTCGTCGAGGAGGCCGGTGACCAGGGCGAGCATGACGAGTTTCTGCTCGCGCGCGAAAGCGTGCACGCGGCCGGCGGGGTCGGGGTGCTCGGCCGCCGCGTGGATGAACGGGCAGCCGTGGACGATGCCGTCCGGCCACGGCTGCACGACGAACATCGCGAGGAGCCGGTCGCGGGCGGGCAGGTCGGTCCGCTTCAGGGTCTCGAGCAGCGTGTAGCCGGACCGCAGGAGATGGTCCAGCTGGGCCAGGACCAGGTCTTCCTTGGTGGGGAAGTGGGCGTACAAGGTTCGCTTGGACACCGGGGCGTGGGCGGCGATGTCCTCCATCGTGGTCGCGGTGATGCCACGCGCCGCGAACAAGGTGCTCGCGGCGGCCAGCACGCGCTCGCGGCCGCCTCGCCCGGCTCGGCGGGCCGGTTCGTCTCCCATGTCGCCAACTATACGGCAACGTTTACATAGCGCGGAGCGTCCGTTACGGTCGCACAGGTAAACGTCAGCGTGTACCTAGGGAGTCGATGTGACCACGGTGCTGAGCGGAGTGGCGGAGCGGCTCATCCGGGACAGGCGCGCGACCAGGGGATTTCTGCCCGACCGCGTCCGGGACGAGACCATCGAGGCGATCTTCGGCCTGGCCGCCGCCGCGCCGTCGAACTCCAACGCGCAGCCCTGGCAGGTCGAGGTGGTCAGCGGAGCCGCGCGGGACAGCCTGGCCGACGCGATCGTGGCTGCGGAGCGCGCCGGCCGGCGGACCGTCGACTTCCCGTACAGCGACGACATCTACTCGCCGGTGCACCACCGCCGGCGTGCGGCGTTCGGCGCCGCCTTGTACGACACGCTCGGCATCGCCCGCGGTGACCGCGATCTGCGTGCCACGTACGACGAGAAGAGCCTGCGGTTCTACGGTGCGCCCCACGTCGCTCTGCTGTACGCGCCGGAGTCCGGCGACCCGCGGCTGACCGCCGACGTGGGCATGTACGCGCAGACGCTGCTGCTGGCGATGGCCGCCTACGGGGTGGCCAGCTGCCCTCAAGCGCTGCTGAGCTTCTACGCCGACACCGTGCGCGAGACGCTCGGCATCGCCGGCGGGAAGCTGCTGTTCGGAATCTCGTTCGGCTACGCCGATCCCGGCGCCGCGATCAACTCCCTCACCGTCGGCCGGGAGCCACTGGAGAACACGACCCGCTTCCATCGCTGACCGCCGCGTGCATCGAGGAAAGACGGCGTGGACCGAGTCATCGGGGCGACGGCGCGGGGAGACCGGCGACGGCCAGGGCTTCCCAGAGCGGCTTCGCGTCGTACCGGCGGGGCCCAGCCCTTCGACGAACTGGCACCCGAAACCGGCGGCGGTGAGGGTCGTCGTCCGGCCCTGCGCGTCGAGGAAGCGGAGTTCGTAGCTCGGCCCGAGTTCGAGGGTGCAGGCCAGCTCCCGCGGCGGGGTCGGCAGCGAACACGCGGCGGCGGCGATCTTCTTGATCACGGCCGCGTCCGTGGTGCGGGTTTCGCCCGGCTGGTGCTCGTCCGGTCGGTGGCCCGAGGGGAACGGGAACGTCGGCTGGAGCGGGCCGCGGCCGACGAGTTCGCGGGGTTCGTAGGTGGGGGAGCACAGCGCCGGTTCGTTCCCGGACCCCGATTCGGTGAGGCCGCACGCGGTGACGGTGACGACGAGGAGCAGGAAACCCGACAAGGCGGGCAAGCTTCGCATGGGCACTCTTCAGGGACGGAAGTGCCGGGCCGGACGGTTGCACGCCGCTGCCGGGTCAAGCCTCGGCAACCGTTGCCGCGGCCCGGGTTTCACCGGCGACGGCGGGGGAAGCCGTGCGGGGCAGCTCGTTCCCCTGGGAGGTTGGCATGGCGGCGACACCCGCGTCATCGGCGGTCCGGACGCTGATCCCGGCCCGCATCGACCGGCTGCCCTGGTCGCGGTTCCACACCCGGATGGTCGTCGCGCTCGGGGTGGCGTGGATCCTCGACGGCCTGGAGATCACGGTGGCCAGCGCCGTCGCCGACACCCTCACCAAGCCCGAGACGCTGCACCTGTCGTCGGCGGCGGCCGGGTTGCTGGCGACGATCTACCTGGCCGGCGAGGTGGTCGGCGCCCTCTTCTTCGGCAACCTGTCCGACAAACTGGGCCGGCGGAACCTGTTCATGCTCACCCTGGCGGTCTACCTCGTCGGCAGCGGCCTGACCGCGGCGACGCTGGGCAACGGCGCGGGCTGGGTCGCCTTCCTCTACGTCACCCGGTTCGTCGCCGGCATGGGCATCGGCGGCGAGTACGCCGCGATCAACTCCGCCATCGACGAGCTGATCCCGGCCCGCTACCGGGGCCGGGTCGACATCGCGGTCAACGGCACGTACTGGGCCGGCGCCGTGCTGGGCACGATCGGGACCTACATCTTGCTCAACCGGATGGACATGTCGCTGGGGTGGCGGCTGGGCTTCCTGATCGGCCCGGTGCTCGGGCTGGTGATCCTGCTCGTGCGGCGGCACCTGCCGGAAAGCCCGCGCTGGCAGATCATGCACGGCCGGGAGCACGCCGCCGAGGAGTCGATCAAGCAGATCGAGCACGAGGTGGAGCAGTCCGGCCGCAGCCTGCCGCCGGTCGACCGGAGCAAGGAGATGGAGGTGACGCCGGCCGAGCGGATCGGGTACGTGGCGCTGGCCCGGGTGCTGTTCCGCGAGTACCCGTCCCGGGCGATCCTGGGCGCTTCGCTGATGATCAGCCAGTCGTTCCTGTACAACGCGATCTTCTTCACCTACACCCTCGTGCTCGGCAAGTTCTACGGGGTGCCGTCGGCGGCCACGCCGATCTACCTGATCGCGTTCGCGGTCGGCAACCTGGTCGGCCCGTTCACCATCGGCCACCTCTTCGACACCCTCGGCCGCCGGACGATGCTCTCGGGCACGTACCTCGTTTCCGGCGTCCTGCTCGCCGTCACGGCGGTGCTGTTCTACACCGGCTCCCTCACCGCGATCACGCAGACGATCGCGTGGTGCGTGATCTTCTTCTTCGCCTCCGCCGGTGCCAGCGCGGGTTACCTGACCGTCAGCGAGATCTTCCCGCTGGAGGTGCGGGCCAAGGCGATCGCGGTGTTCTTCGCGATCGCGCAGTGCTTCGGCGCGCTGGGACCGGTCTTCTACGGCGCTCTGATCGGCACCGGGGACCACCCCGGCCGGCTGTTCCTCGGTTACCTGCTCGGCGCGGCCGTGATGATCGCGGGCGGCCTGATCGCCCGCTTCCTCGCCGTCGACGCCGAAGGCAAGTCCCTGGAGGACATCGCCCAGCCGCTGGCGGCGACCGCCCGCCGTGGCCGCACCCGCGCGGAAGGCGCGTCTTCGCCGTTCTCCACCTGAGCCCGCTCGGCGCACTCACCCTCGTTCTCGTCGTCCCGGTGCCGGGACGACGAGCACGATCGCGGTGACGAGCAGCCAGAACACCAGCATCGTCCCGGCGCCGCCAGGGCTGCCGCCGAGCGCGTACCGCAGGCCGACCACGACGAGACAACGCCACAACCGGGGAGGCATCCTCCCGCCATACCCGCCCGCACGGGGTTTACCCCTGCACCGCGCGATGAGAACGGCTTTCGTTGCGGCGAGCCATCTTCTCGTCGCCGCGTCGGTCACGGACCACTGCCCGGCGCGGGACTGCGCAGCCGTCAGCCATTGCGCCGGCATCAGCTCCACCGGACCACCGAACGTTTCGTAGCAGAGCTCGATCCCGTTCGACTGGGCAAAAGGCACGCGGTCAGCTGAACGTTCTATCTCTTGGCTGGGCCCACCGCGTGCTCCAGCCCGAGGGGGCTCGCCGGCGGAAGCGGGGCGCCGCCGGGGCCGGGTGCGGTGCCGAACGCGTCGAGGAGGTACGCGACGAGCCGGCGGGAAAGGGCGTGGGCGTGCTCGGGTGGGGCGTCCCGGAGGCCGCCGTTGGCGAACAGGAGCATGACGAGGTCGCTGGTCGCGAAGTCCGGCCGGAGGCGGCCGGCTTGCCGGGCGCGGCGGACCAGTCTTTCGAACGCGGTTTCGGCGCGGTCGCGTCGGTGCCGGTAGTCGTTCTCGCCCGTGAACGACGCGAGGACCGCTTCGGCGAACCCCCGGTCCTTGATCTGCTCGGCGCACATGAACTCGATGAGGCGGCGGAAGCCGTTCCAGGGGTCCGGGTCGTCGACGGCTTCGTCCAGCAAGGCCTCGCAGCGGCTGATCTGCTCGGCGAACACCTCGGTGAGCAGGGCCTCCCGGGACGGGAACCGGCGGAACAGCGTCGCCACGCCGACCCCGGCACGCCGGGCGATCGTGCTCATGGCGACGTCGGCGCCCCGCGCGCGGAAGAGCTCGTGAGCCGCCTCGACGATCTTCGCGCGGTTGTGCGCCGCGTCGGCCCGCAGGTGAGTCGGTCCGGCCAATGTTGTTCTCACTTCCTCGCGGGGGTGAACGGCGGCGGTGTTCTTCGCCTACAGTAAACAGCAAGTGGAACACCATTTCCAGTTAGAGGAAGACAATGAAGATTCTGTTCTTCGGTCGCGGCGCGATCGCGACGCTTTACGGGTGGGCACTGGAGAAGGCCGGAAATCAGGTCGAGTTCTACGTCCGTCCCGGCCGCGCGGCCGCCTACGGCCCCGTGGCCGACCTGGAAATCCGGGACGGCCGCGCCGATCGCGGCGGACGTCCGGTCAGCGAGAAGTGGCCGATCGTCCTGCGGGAAGAACTGGACGCCGGCCACGACTACGACCTCATCGTCCTGAGCGTCAACCACGACCAGCTGGCCGAGGCCACCGCCTTTCTGAGTTCGCGCGTCGGCGATGCGACCGTACTGGTGTTCAACAACGTGTGGGCCGACCCCGCGGTCGCCGTTTCGGCACTGCCCGGCGAGCAGGTGGTCTGGGGCTTTCCGGGCGGAGGCGGCGGATTCACCGGGTCCACGCTCCGGGGCGGGATCCTGAAGACCGTCTTCATGGGATTCTGCGGTGACGCGAATCGCACCGGACGCTACCGTGCCGTGCGTGCTCTATTTCAGAACGCGGGTTTCGCGGTTTCCGAACACCGGGACTTCCGCAGCTGGCTCTGGTTCCATTTCATCCTGGACGCCGGGCTCTTGACCCCGATGATGAAGGCGGGCGGGTTCGCGGATTTCGTGCGATCGCGAGCCGCGGCCGAAGAATCGATCCTGCTCATCCGGGAAATGATTCCCCTGATGACGGCCAAAGGGGGAACGCCCAGGCTGGGCGCCGCGATCGTCTCGCGCCTTCCGGCCGGGCTGCTCGGCTTCGTCCTGCGCAAGGTCCTCGGCGGGAACAACTTGGCCGCCTTCCTCATGGAGCAGATCGAAGATTCCGGCCGCCTGAGTCGTGAATCAGCCGGTCTCTACCCCCGGGACGTGCTGGCCGACGGCCGCAGGCTCGGTGTCCCGCTCCCGCGTCTCGCGGCGCTGGAACCGGTGTTCGCCTAGCCTCGGTCCTTCGTTGCTCGGCTCGGCCAGGCGATCGCGTCGAGGAACTCGTCGATCGCGGTGAGCACGCGGCCGAGCACGGCGACCGACTCGCTGACCGGGCCGGGAACCTGCATGCCGTGGTCGGCCTCCTCGACCTCCAGCAGGTACGGCGACAGCCGGCGAGCCTCGGCGCCGTCCCACAACGCATCGCCCGTGCCGCCCACCAGCAGCATGGGCGCGGTTGCCCGCTCCAAAGCGGCGACCACCCACGGCACGGTGAGAATCGGCGTCAGCCACACCGCCGGCAGGCCCCGCTCGGCGGCCGGCGTGGCAGCATTCGTCCCGAGTGACTTCCCGATCAGCAGCGGGCTCCCGCCGAGGCGGTCGAGCAGGGGCCTGATCTCGTCGCACACCCAGCTTTCGCTTCGCGGCTCCAACGGTGGCAACGGCGGCTGTGACCACCAGTGCCGGTGCACTGTCACGCCGCGTCGCTCCGCCACCACCCCGGCATACATCAGCAGTCCCGCTGCCGGCCCGAACGCACCACCAGGAACCACGACGGCGTCAGCCACAAGTCCTCCACCGCGAGCAGTAAAAGATCACGCGCCGGCCGTCTCGGCCGCGCAGGAGGCCGCCGGCGCTCCGGCGTGGGCGGCGCTGTCGATGTTGTCCTCGACCCAGCTGCGCAGCATCCGCAGGGGCACGGCCGCGCTGTGCCCGAGTTCGGTGAGCGAATATTCGACGTGCAGGGGCACCGCGGGGTAGACGGTGCGATCGACGAGGCCGAACTCCTGCAGGCGCCGCAGGGTCTGGGTCAGCACCTTCGGGCTGACTCCCTGCAGGTGCCGCTGCACCTCGCCGAACCGCTGCGGGCCGTCTTCGAGCGCGCCGATCGCGAGTGCGGACCACTTGTTCGCCAGCAGGTCCAGCATCGCCCGGCACGGGCACTGCGCGGCGTAGACGTCGTGGTCGGAGTGCTGTCCGGTCAGGCACACGGTGGTCATGGCAAGCCCCTCACCTTGATGCTTCCCGTTGGGAAGTTCTCTCCCTTGCGGGTAACTATATCCCCGGGGATACGTTGCCGGTGTCCGGGGAAAGATCACCTTCCGATCTTTCCCGGTATCCGATCCAGGGAGAGAATCCAGTGTCCGACACCTCCATGCGCGCCGTCGTCCAGCACACCCTCGGCGGTCCCGAAGTGCTTTCGGTGGAGCGGGTGCCGCGCCCCGAACCGCTGCCGACCGAGGTCCGGGTGAAGGTGCACGCGGCCGGGATCAACCCGGTGGACTGGAAGACGCGGGCCGGCGCCGGGATGGCGGGCGTGCTCGGCGAGCCGCCGTTCATCCTGGGCTGGGACGTCTCCGGCGTCGTGGAGAAGGCCGGCTTCGGCGTCACGACCCTGCGCGAAGGCGACGAGGTCTACGGCATGCCCTGGTTCCCGCGGGCGGCCGGCGGCTACGCCGAGTACGTCACCGCGCCGGCCCGGCAGTTCACCCGCAAGCCCTCGAGCGTCAGCCACGAGCAGGCCGCGGCGGTGCCGCTCGCCGCGCTCACCGCGTGGCAGGCCCTGGTGGACACGGCGCACCTCGAGTCCGGCCAGCGGGTGCTGATCCACGCCGCCGGCGGCGGTGTCGGGCACTTCGCGGTCCAGTTCGCCAAGCACCTCGGCGCGCACGTGCTCGGCACCGCCCGGGCCGGCAGCCACGACTGGCTCACCAAGCTCGGCGCGGACGAGCTCGTCGACTACACCGCCGTCCGGTTCGAGGACGCGGTGTCCGACGTCGACGTCGTGCTCGACCTGGTCGGCGACGCCCACGACGCCACCAGCACGCGGTCGTTGGACGTGCTGCGCCCGGGTGGGCTGCTCGTCGCGGTGCCGGCCGGTGTGTCGCCCGAACTGGCGGCCGCGGCCGAGGCGAAGGGCAAGCAGGTGTCGCCGTTCCTGGTCGAGCCGGACGGCCCCGCGCTCACCACCATCGGCGCCCTGATCGACGCGGGCGAGGTGGCGGTGGAGGTCGAAGAGGTGTTCCCGCTCGAGCAGGTCGCCGCGGCGCACGAGCGCGGCGAGGCCAACCGCACGCGCGGCAAGCTCGTCCTGCGCGTCGCTTCCTGAACTCCCGTCGAGAAAGTAGTGGATTGCCGATGTTCTACGAGATCCGCCGCTACCAGATCCAGCCCGGACGCCGTGCCGAATGGGTCCGCTTCATGGAAGACACCATCATCCCGTTCCAGGCCGAGAAGGGAATGTCGGTCACGGCGTCCTTTGTGGACGAGGAGGACCCGGACGGCTACGTGTGGATCCGCCGGTTCGAAGACGAAGCGGAACGGGAGACGTTGTACGCCGACGTTTACCAGAGTGATCGGTGGCGAAACGAGTTGGATCCGAAGGTGAAGGACTTCCTGCTCGTCGACCGGATCAAGGTCACCAGGGTCGTCCCCACCCCGAGTTCGGGTCTGAAGTGAGCGGGCCGAGGACGCACAACGCGCCGTCGATCAGCCGGGCCGCGGCCCGGGCGTAGGTGCCGGTGGTGCGTGTACGCCAACGAGTTGGCGCCGACGCCGGTGGCGACCCCGGCGAGCACGACGCCGGCTCGGCGCGCGTGGCCTAAGCCGCGTAGGAGGGCGAACTTCCTGCCGACGCCAACGTTTACCAGAGTGATCGGTGGCGAAACGAGTTGGATCCGAAGGTGAAGGACTTCCTGCTCGTCGACCGGATCAAGGTGACCAGGGGCGTCCCCACCCCGAATTCGGGTCTGAAGTGAGCGGGCCGGAAGTCGCCCGCGCGAGACCGTCGACACAGTGTTGATTTTTCTGGACACAGCGTAGAGTTGACGGCATGACGAAGCGAACCTTTCTGATCACCGGCGCGGGCAGTGGCCTCGGGCGCGCCTTCGCGCAGGGCGCGCTCGCGGCCGGGCACACGGTCGTCGGTACCGTGCGCAAGGCTGAAGACGTGGCGAAGTTCGAGGCGCTCGCGCCCGGGCGCGCCCACGCGCGGCGGCTCGACGTCACCGATGACGACGCCGTCTTCGGCGTGGTCGGCGAAGTCGAATCCAGTGTCGGCCCGATCGACGTGCTGATCGCGAACGCCGGTTACGGGCACGAGGGCGTGTTCGAGGAGTCGCCGATGGCCGAACTGCGGGCGCAGTTCGACACCAACGTGTTCGGCGTGGCCGCCACCGTCCACGCGGTGCTGCCGGGGATGCGGAAACGGCGCTCGGGCCACATCTTCGCCGTCAGCTCGATGGGTGGCCTGATGACCGTTCCCGGGCTGGCCTACTACTGCGGCAGCAAGTACGCGGTGGAGGGCATGCTCGAAACCCTGTCCAAGGAGGTCGCGGGGTTCGGGGTGCGGGTGACCATCATCGAGCCCGGGTCGTTCCGGACGGACTGGGCGGGCCGCTCGATGGTCCGCAGCGAGCGGTCGATCGCGGACTACGACGAGCTCTTCGAGCCGATCCGCGCGGCCCGGCAGGCCGCCAGCGGCCACCAGCTGGGCGATCCCGCCAAGGCCGCCGAGGCGGTGCTCGCGGTGGTCGAGGCGGAGAAGCCGCCGGTGCACCTCGTGCTCGGTTCGGACGCGCTGCGGCTCGTCGCGGCCGGCCGGGCCGCCGTGGCCGCGGACATCGAAGCGTGGGACGAGCTGTCGCGGTCCACGGACTTCCCGGACGGTCACCAGATCGCGGCGAACTGACCGCCGGCGGAAGCGGGAGGGGACAGGGAAATGCCTGATCGGGTCAAGGGGAGTCGCCGGCGCTCCGCGGCACCGTCCAAAGGAGACCTGCGCGAGCTCAAGATCCTGGAGGTCCTCGAGGATCTGCTGGCCGTCAAGAGCTTCGACGCGCTCACGACCAACGACATCGCCGAACGCGCCGGGCTCTCCCGTGCGTCGATGTACTTCTACTTCAGCTCCAAGCAGGAGGCGTTGGTCGCCCTCTTCGCCAAGACCGTCGAAACGCTCCGCGAGAAGTCCCGGGCGGCGGCCGACGACCCCGCCGCGCCCAGGGACGCGATCGCGACGGCCGTGAACCGCACCCGCGACCGCTGGCGTGAGCACGGGCTGATGATGCGCGTCGCGATCGACCAGTCCTCGGCCATCCCCGAAGTGGGAGCTTTGTGGACGAAGACCGCGGACATCTTCATCGACGCCATCGCCGCGATCATGGTGCGCGCCGGGGTCCCCGCCCACGAGGGGCCCGACGGCGCCCGGGCCCTGGCGCGCGCGGTGTGCTGGATGATCGAGCGGACGTTCTACCACGCTTCGGCGGATTCTCCGGAGGCGCTCGACCAGGCGGCCGAGACCTGCCGGGTGGTGTGGCTGCGGATCGCGGGACTCGAGCCCTGACCGGGCCCGGACGTCAGGATCCGATGATCGCCAGGAGAGCCGCGGTGAAGGGGGCCGGGTCGACGTCGCCGCGCACGGCGAGCTGCTGCGCGTAGCCGCCGCACAGAGTCACGAACGCCTCGGCGATCCGGTCCGCTTCGGCCGGCTCGTGCTCCGGCAGGAGCGCGGCGACCGCGTGGCGCAGACCCTCGAGCTGCCGGCCGACGAGGGCGGCCAGCAGCGGGGAGACGGCGGCCTCGGCGTAGATCTGCGCGACCAGCCGCGCGTGGTCTTCTTCGCGCGCCAGGGTGCGGATGTGTTCCAGGAAGCCGTGCACGGACTCGGCCGTCAGCTCGGTGGGGAGCGCTTGGTCCGCCTGTTCGCAGATGGCGGTGACGATCTCGTCCTTGCCCTTGAAGTACCGGTAGATCGCCCCGACGGACAGGCCCGAGGCCTCGACGAGGTCGGTCATGGACGTGCGCGCGAAGCCGTGCGTGGCGAAGCGGGCGCGGGCCGCGTCGAGGATCTGCTGACGGCGCGCGTCGAGGTGGGCTTGGGTGACTCTCGGCATAAAAGAACGACCATTCGTTTTTGTGGTAGCGTCCGAACTGTACCCCACAGCTCGTGCCTCGAGGAGATTTCCGTGCGCTACCAGACATTCGGACGACACAGCGGGTTGCGGGTCTCGGAGTACGTGCTCGGCACGGCCACCTTCGGCTCGGCTCCCACCGCCGCCGGCCTGGCGGGCGCCAAGGCGATCTTCGAGGCGTTCGTCGCGGCCGGCGGGACCACCTTCGACGTCTCGAACATCTACCAGAACGGCGAGGCCGAGACCGTCCTGGGTGATCTCCTCGGTCGCGAGCGCGACGACTTCGTGGTGATCACCAAGTACAGCGGGACCCGGCAGGCCCGGGTCCGGCCGGGGACCACCGGCAACAGCCGCAAGACCATGATCCGCTCCCTGGAGGAGAGCTTGCGGCGGTTGAAGACCGATCACGTCGACGTCTTCATGCCGCACTTCCCCGACGGCGTCACCCCGGTGGCGGAGATCCTGGCCGGCTTCGAGGACCTGATCCGGTCGGGCAAGGTCCGCTACGGCGGCCTGTCGAACTTCCCGGCCTGGCGGGTCGCGGGCGCCGCCGTCCGGTCCGAGCTGAGCGGGCGCACGCCGCTGGCCGGCATCCAGACCGAGTACAGCCTGGCCGAACGCTCCGCCGAACGGGAGCTGATCCCGATGGCCGAGGCCCACGGGCTCGGGGTCGTCCTGTACTCGCCGCTGGCCGGCGGTCTGCTGACCGGGAAGTACCGGCGCGGCGAGCAGGGGCGGCTCAGTGCCCGGGCCGGCGAGGGCACCGATCACCGCACCGCTGTGCTCGACGCCGTCCTCGCGGTCGCCGAGGAGGCCGGGACCGGCCCGGTCCAGGTCGCGCTGGCCTGGCTCCGTCACCGCGCCGCCCAGGCTCGGACGTCGATGATCCCCATCGTGGGACCACGGACTCCGGCTCAGCTGGACGGCTATCTCCAGGCCCTGGACGTCGAACTCGGCCCGGAGCACCGCCGGCTGCTGGACGAGGTCAGCGCGATTCCCTTGGGCACCCCGCATGAAGACGTCGCGGCCGCGTGGGCCCACGGCATCGACGGCGATCGCAGCCTGCTCGACGCCCCGCTCGTGCCGGTGGCGTGAGGAGAACTTTCGGTATCGCGACTTCGCGATCGAGAAAGGACTTTCCGTCATGAGCGAACCCCTGTACCCCGGCATCGCCACCTCCACCGGCGACGGCCGGCGGGCTTCCTTCGCGGGACGGAGGCGACGACAGGTGGCCGAACGTTCTCTCCACTTGGATGGAGTGCTCACTCGCGGAAGGTCCGCTTCCTGCGGTGATGGACGGTGACGCGACTCGGTAGATACTGATCGTTCTATCTGTTACCGTCGGGTTGATGGTGCACAACACTCGGGGCCAGGTATCCGAAGCGCGGTCGAGGCTGCTCGCGACGGCAACCCGGATCTTCTACGCGGAGGGCCTGCACTCCGTGGGGATCGACCGGGTCGTCGCCGAGGCCAAGGTCACGCGCGCCACGCTGTACCGGCATTTCCCCAGCAAGGACGACCTCGTAGTCGCGTACCTTCAGAGCGTCCACGAGATGGAGTGCGAAGGGGTCGACAAGGCGCTCTCCAGCGGCCTTCCCGCGGCCGACATCCTGCGCGCCATTGCCAAGTCCATCACCGAGGGCATCCGGTCGGCCCAGTTCCGCGGATGCGCCTTCCTCAACGCGGTCGCGGAGTACCCGGACCCCGCGCACCCCGTGCACAAGGCCGTCCTCGCCCACCGCGAGTGGTTCCTGCGCACCATCACGGACCTGCTCGCGCAGGTCGGGAAGACGCCGCCCGGGCTCGCGGGCCGCCACTTCGTGATGCTCCGGGACGGCGCGATGGCGGCGGGCTGCCTGTCGGACCCGGCCGAGGTCTGCGACACGTTCCTCCAGGGCGTCGACGGGATCCTGCAGTTCCGCATCGACTCCGCGGCGAAGTAGCGTTCGGCCGGCGCCTTGGAAATAGAACGTCCGGTCTTGACCGGCTGATGGAGTCTTCGCTGCGGTGCGCTGCTGTACCTGCACTGGCAGGCCGGTGGCGGGTACGGTGACCCGCTGCTCCGCTCGCCCGAGAGCGTGCGTGAGGACGTGCAGCAGGTCCGGGTGACGGCGGACGCGGCCGAGGACGTCTACGGCGTCGTGCTCCGCGACGGCGAAGTGGACGGGTCCGCGACCGACGAGCGACGCGGGAAACTGCGGCGTCGCCGGGCTTCCGGCGCCGGACTGGCCGGGCTCACGCGCATCGGCACGCCGGAGCTGGGCGAGGTGCGGCGGCTCGACGACAACCTCGCGGTGCTGGCCGGCGGAGTGGTGGCGTGTGTCCACTGTGGAACCGAGATCGGGCCCCTCGCCGGGGGCGCGTTCGTCGCTTCGCTGGCCCGCCGTGAGGCGCCGCCGACCGAAGCGGGCCCGCACATCTGGCACGACCCGCTGGAGTACGTCGACGCGGAGATCGTCTTCCGGGTCTTCCGGCACGTAAGAATTCAGATAGAACGTTCTGTCTTGACAACGCGAGACCTGAGCACCATGCTGAACTGAGATAGAACGTTCGGTCTTGTCGGGGAAGGTTTCCCCGCATGGTGAAGGGATCATGGTGACTACTGTCGACTCGCCCGCCGTAGGTGGGTTCGCCCCGGCGCTGCGCCGGTTGTACTTCGTGCGGTTCGCGTTCGCCATCGTGTGGGCGATCCTGGTGTTCCTGACGACCAAGTCGGGGCTGGGGGCGGTCGGCGTCGTCCTGGTCGTCCTGTACCCGCTGTTCGACGTCGGATCGGCCATCGTGGACGCCCGGTCCGCGAAGGGCGCCGGCTCGGTCACCGGGCTGTACGTGAACATGGCGATCAGCACGCTCGCCACCATCGGCATCGGCGTCGCCGCCGCCTCCGGGATCCCGGCGGTGCTGCGGGTCTGGGGTGCCTGGGCGATCGTGGCCGGTCTCGTCCAGCTGATCGTCGGCGTCGCCCGCCGCAAGATGGGCGGCCAGTGGCCGATGATCCTCAGCGGCGGCATCTCCGTGCTGGCCGGCGGCTCGTTCATCGCCGGTGCCTCCGCGGCGAACGCGTCACTGTCCAATGTGGCCGGTTACGCCGTCCTCGGCGGCATCTTCTTCCTCGTCTCGGCGATCCGGCTCGGCCGCGCCGCCAAGGGGAACTGACATGACCACGTACGACGTCGTCGTCATCGGTGCGGGCCCGGTCGGGGAGAACGCGGCCGATCCATTGTGGACATGTACCCAGCGGGGAACATCGACTGGCGGCATCGCGAGATCCCGCTTCCGTTCCGGGCGCGCAGGCACCCGCGCGGGGACGAAGCCCAGGCGGCCACGCGGCAGTGGGCGCACCGTCTCGGGCTGATCCGGAGCGAGAGCACGCTGAGGAAGTTCGACGCGCTCGGCTACGGCCGCCTGATGCCTCGTGCACCGGCCCGGGACGAAGGTCCGGGAGCTGCCGATGGTGACTGTGCAGCCGTCGGGGTTGCGGATGGTCGTGGAGCGGAGGTCTGGCGCCTGACGGCAGGCCGGGATTCACGTGCGGTGTGCGGGGCGTCGGCGACCGCCTGGTCACTGTGCAACCGTCGGGGCTGCGTGGTCGCGGAGCGGGGGTGGCGGGCCGGGCTGGCCGGGATTCACGTGCGGAGTGCGGGGGCGTCGGCGAAGGCCCGCACGAACGACGACACGCAGTCCTCCGGGGTCGACAGCGAGGCGACGATGTGGCCGTCGATGGTCAACGGCGGGTCGAGCGGGATGGCGCGCACCCGGCGGGCGGCGAACCCGGTCAGCTGTTCAGCCGGTAGGAGGGTCCAAGCGTCCTGTCCGGCGCCGATCTCGATCAAGATCGTCAAGATCGAGCCGTCCGAGCGGGCCGCCGACCTGCCTTCGGCCTGGCGCAGTGCGGCGAGCACCGCGTTGTGCATCGCCGGGTCCTCGTCGTGGGCGGGCAGGCGCAGCGGGGTGCGGTCCAGCTCTCCGAGCGTCGCGCGGGGGTGGCCGGCCAGCGGGTGTTCCTCCGACACCACGGCGAGCAGCGGTTCGGACCAGGCCCGCACCACCCGGACGCCGGTCGGGTCCACCGGCCCGCGCACCAGCGCGAGGTCGAGCTCGCCGGCGCGGACCGCCGCGAGCCGGGCGGGCACCGGCAGGTCCACCAGCGCCGCTTCGGCCGGTCGCAGGAGCTCCGCCGCGCGTTCCAAGCGCGCGGTCACCCCGGGGGCGACGCCGATCCGCAGCCGGACCGCCGGCTCGCCGGCGACCACGCGCACGCGCGCCGCCGCGGCGAGCGTGTCCCGGGCGGCCGCCAGCACCCGCTCACCGGCCGGCGTGAGCCGGACGTGCCGGGGCGACCGGTCGAGCAGCCGGGTCCCGAGGTCCCGCTCGAGCCGCGCGATCTGGTGGCTCACGGCCGGCTGCACGATGTTGAGCCGCTCCGCGGCCCGCCCGAAGTGCAGCTCCTCGGCGACCGTCACGAAGTACCGCAACGAGCGCAGTTCCACCGTTCCTCCCGGGCCGCACGATGACGAAAAGTGATCGCTGGACAGTCTAAGTGGGTCTGGTTCGAGCCCGTCCCGGCAACTGGAATCGGTTCATGCACATCGGAACCGCTTTGATCGACCCTTCGTCCCCCGCGGAGGTGGTGGCGGCCGCGGCCGACGCCGCCGAGCGCGGTTTCGCCGGCTTCTGGACCAACCAGAAACCCGGCGGCTGGGACCCGCTCACCCTGCTGGCCTCCCTGCGCCGGCGGCCACCGGAGATCGGGACGGCGATCGCCGTCACCTCTCCGCGCCACCCGGTCACCACGGCGGCCGAAGCCCTCACCCTGCAAGCCGCCGCGGGTGGTCTCGTCCTGGGTCTCGGCCCGAGCCACGCCTGGTACGTCCGGGACCAGCTCGGCCTCGGCTACACCTCCCCGCTGCGCCACACCCGCGAGTACCTGACGGTCGTGCGCGCGCTGCTGCACGGCGAACCGGTCCGGCACGACGGCGAGTTCTTCACCGTCGACACCCGCCTGGACATCACCGCCCCGGCGCCCGGCCTGCTGCTGTCGGCGCTCGGGCCGCGCATGCTCGAGCTGGCCCGTGAACTCGCCGACGGAGTGGTCGTCACCTGGATCACCCCGCGGATGATCGCCGAGACCATCACCCCGCACACCGCCCCCGGCGCGCGCGTCGTCGCCCAGCTCATCACCCTGCTGAGCCCGGACCCCGACCGCGCCCGGGCCGGCCTGGCCGGCCGGCTCACCGCGGTGGGGCAGATGCCCGCCTACCGTGCTTCGCTCGGCCGGGCCGGGTTGTCCGGCCCGGCCGACACGGTCGTCATCGGGGACGAGACGGCGGTCGCCGACGCCCTCAAGCGCTATGAGGACGCCGGCGTGACCGACCTGATCGTCAGCCCGCTCAACGAGCGGAGCCGGACCCTGGACCTCCTGAGCTGACGTCGGCGGCCGTCAGAACCCGGTTCCACACGGTGACGTCGTCGATGCCGCCGGGCCAGAAGTCGCTGTGCCGGCCGCCGGAGACGGCACGGCCGACGGCCAGCGGGCCGGGGGCGGCGTCGCCGGTGGGCTGGCTCCAGGTCCTCGTCTGTGCCACGCCGTCGACGTAGAGGACGTACGTTCCGGCGTCGGCGTCGTGCACGCCGACCAGGTGGTACCAGCGTCCGGGCACGGGGGCGACGTTCGACAGCGCGCGGCCCGCACTGGTCGAGAACGCCAGGCGGTCGTCGGCCGCGGAGTACTGGAGGTAGAAACCGCTGCTCGGGTCGCCGTCCTGGCTGACCGCGGTGGCCCACGAACCCGTGCGGTCCAGCCGGACGCGGGCGCTGACCGAGTAGTTCCCGGTGGTGTCCACGACCGGGCCGCCGGTTTCCGCGTACTGGCCCGAACCGTCGAGCTGCAGCGCGGTGCCGGTGACGCCGGGGACCCAGCCGGGGGAGCCGGTCAGGGTGGCGTCGTGGGATCCCGCGCTGTCGTGGACGGTGGTGCCGCTGCCCTCGTCGAAGCTCCAGGCGCCGACCGGATCGTGCTGGCCCGCCGGGTGGGCGACCTGGACGCTCTGCCGCCGGTGCGTCGTTTCTTCGCCGCCACCGGGGCCGCGGTACGACGCGGTCGCGGTCAGCGTCGCGGCGCTGCCCGGCTCGGCGCCCGCCGGGGCCGTCAGGGTGTAGGACCACGTCCGGGACTGGCCGGGCGGGATCGTGGCCGGCGGGCGTCCGGCGGCGGTGGCGGCCCAGCCGGCCGGAACCGCGAGGCTCACCCGCGGGGAGAGGAGCGGGCGCTGCGTCGTGTTGCGCACCGTGACGTCGAGCGGGGTGCTCCGGCTGATCGTAACGACGCCGTTGGCGTTGGCGGGCCCGACGTCGATGCGGGCGTCCGGGCTCGAGGGTGCCCAGGACTGCAACTCGGTGACGCCGACGAAGGCGCCCGGCGGGTTGGTGAACACCAGCCGGACCTTGCTGGTGGTCAGGGTGGGGAACGTGATCCGGTTGACGCCGTTGCCCACCGGCTTCGCCGATCCGCGAACCTGGCCGGGGATCTCCTGCCAGGCCGAGCCCGTCCAGTACTGGAGGCTGTAGGCCGCGGCCGGCTTGACCCCGCCGCCGTCGTCGTAGCCGTGCCAGCGGATGTCGCCGACGGGCGTGGGGACGCCGAAGTCGACGCCGTAGAAGTCGTTCGCGTTCGGCGAGGCGTAGTTCGTCCACCGGGTGTTCTCCGGCACCTCGTTGTACCAGACCTTGCCGTCGAGGGCGTTCCACGCGTTGTCGTAGGTCCAGGTGTAGGAGGTGATCGGCCGGGGGTAGCCGGTGCGCAGCGGGTTGGCCGCGTCGTTGACGAGACCGTCGGGGCGGGGAAGCAGGGCGCCGCCGACGTCGACGGTCGTGTTCCGCAACGTCGCCGAGGACTGGACGAGCCGGCCGTCGACGTAGAGCCGCATCCCGGCGCCCTGGCCGTAGTGCTTGCCATCGCGGTCCCACAGCACCGTGACGTCGTGTCCGTGGTACGGCACGTTTTCGGCGGCGAAGTGGTCCCATGTGGACGGTACGAGCGGCCGGACTTCGAGCGTGTTCCCGGTTTGCGGGCGCAGCCCGATCAACCCGGACAGGACCAGGTCGGTGTAGGTCGAGTGGTTGTAGTCCTCACTGTGGTTGCGGCCGTCGTAGATCCACGCGTCGCGGTCCGGGTCGTGCGCCTCGGCGACGTAGGGCTTGCCGTCCTTGGTCTGGGTCCGGGCGTAGGTGGCCAGCGCGGCCGCGTAGTCCTCTTTGGACACCGTGCTCTGGGCCGGGTAGTCGTCCAGCAGGTTCGCCATGCCGGTCAGGGTCTGCGCGGTGGCGAAGGGCCAGCTGGGCCCGTCCCAGCGGCAGCAGGAACCGGCGTCCTTCATGAAGTACGGGCTGCGGCGCTCCGCGGTGGTCGGGCCGTACGCGCTCGCGAATCCGCTGGGGTCGCGCAGCTGGGCCCACGCCGTGCTGTCGGCCGGCTGCGCGGCGCCGAACATCCACGGGAGGTAGCCGATCTGCTCGCGGCTGTCGGACAGCCGGTGGCTCGGGTTGTCGTCGCGGGCCATGGCGTAGTAGAAGCCGCGGGTGGGGTCCCACAGCCATTTCTGCAACGCGGCCTTGAGCTGCGCGGCGCGCTGGGCGTACTCGGTGGCGAGCTGGTGGTCGCCGACGGAGTCCGCGATGCGGCTGATCGCGACGGCGTCGCCGTACTGGTAGGAGTTGAGCGTCGGGCGGTACCCGGCGCCGCCGTGGTACGGCTCGGCCGACTCGTAGGACGAGGCCGAGAACTCCATGGCGTCCCAGACCGGCACCGACCAGTACAGGCCGAGGCCGGCGTTGTACTGCTTGTCCCAGCCGCGGTACTGGCGCACCAGCGCCGGCAGCAGCTCGCGCAACGGCGCGAAGTCCCCGGTCACCTGGGCTTGGCCGTAGGCCGAGCTCGCCAGCCACACGCTGTACTCGTGCGCCCAGTCGGTGGTGTCGGCGTTGACGTCGTCGGTGGCCGGCTTGGGGCCGGCGCCGGGGCCGGTGAGCCAGAACTTGAGGTAGTCCCGGCCGTAGGACGGGTCGCGCAGCCAGCGCCCTTCCGTCAGCTGGTGCCCGGTGGCCGCGTTGATCGCCTGGTAGGGCGCGGCGTACCCGCAGCAGTCGAGGAACTCCGTCGAGATCCAGCCGTCCGTGGGATTGGTGTAGCGCAGGTGTTCCTTGAAGACGCGCCACCGGTAGTAGTAGACGTTCTCCATCGTGGCGTCGGGCAGGTCCACGAACGGGATGTTCGCTTCGTACCAGGCGGGATCGGCGTAGCCGGCGAGGGCGGAGCTGTGGTCCAGGAAGTGCGTCCCGGCTGCCGGCGCGGCGGGAGCCGCGGTGGTCTCCGCCGCGTCCGCGACGCCGGCGAGAGCGAGTTGAGCGATGAGGCCGGCCGCGGCCAGCCAGGCGATCGCGCCGCGTCCGCGTCGGTTATGTCTCCAGGACAGCCGCTCGCGCATCGAGCCTCCCACGAGGATTTACAACGTTGTAAAACACAGACTCGACCACTATCGCTCAGGAAAGCCCAAAATGGAACACCTTCGTGGCTCAGTGGCCGGCGAGCTGGGTCCGGATGACGCGCTCGACGATGCCTTCGAGGCTCGCCGGGATGTCCCGGCCGGCGCCGAGGTAGCGGCGCACGGCGGCGTAGGGCAGGTCGAGGACGACGAGGAGGATTTCCGCGGTCTCGTGCCCGGTCGCCGTCTTGAGGCCGGTCACCAGCTGGCGGATGTGCTCGTCCCAGCGTGCTTGGTCGGCCTCTCGCGCGCTTCGGCTTTCCGCGGGCCACGCGGCGGGCTCGAAGGCCCCGAGGCCCGCCAGCAGCACCCACGCGTCGGCAGGGTTGGCGCGGCACCACGACACGGTCCGCCGCCCGAGAGCGGCCGCCGCGGCCACCGGCTCGCCGGCGAAGAGCGGGTACAGCTCGGCGTGGAAACCCCCGACGGCCCGGTTCCAGACGGCGGCGAGCAGAGCCGCACGGTTGGGGAACCGGTGGTAGACCGAGCCGCTGGACACCGCCGCCTCCCGGATCACGCCGGCGATGGTGATCGCGTCGGGGCTCCCGGCCGCGAGCAGCCGTACTGCGGCGTCGAGGATCGCCGACGTGTCGTGGACCAGGCGAGGCATGGGTTGACGATACCGAACCCGCTCTCTAGAGTCTGCTCTCTAGAGAGAATCCTCTAGTCAACGGCGGGAGACCCATGCAGAGCCTCGTCCTCACCGGTCCTCGCGGCCTGGAATGGCAGGACCGGCCGGCGCCCCGCCTCTCCGCCGGCGGGGACGCGTTGGTGCGGCCCATCGCCTCGTCCGCCTGCGACCTCGACCGCCGGCTCGTCGTCTCGCCCGCGCCGTTCGAGACGCCCTTCGCGCTCGGCCACGAGGCGGTCGGCGAGATCGTCGACCTCGACGGCGACGACTCGCCGCTGCGGGTCGGCCAGCGGGTGGTCATCCCGTGGCACATCAGCTGCGGCACGTGCGAAAACTGCCGGCGTGGCCTTCCGGGGGCGTGCGCTTCGGTGCCCGGTCTCGCGTCCTACGGCACGAGCGCCGGCGGCCTCTGGGGCGGGTTGTTCGACGAATTGGTGCGCGTCCCCTGGGCGCGGCACAACCTGACGCCGCTGCCGCTGGCCGTCGAGCCCTTCGTGGCCGCCTCGGCCGCCGACAACCTCACCGACGCCTTCCAAGCCGTCCGGCCGACGCTCGAAGCGCGGCCCGGCGCCGAGGTGCTCGTGGTCGGGGGAACGGCCAGTCTCGGGCTGCTGACCGTCTTGTGCGCCGTCGCCCTGGGGGCCGCGAACGTCACCTACCTCGACGTCGACGAAGGGCGTTGCGCCCAGGCCGCCGCCGCGGGCGCGACCGTCGTCGCCGTCGACGCGTACCCCGATCGGCTCGACGGCGGTTTCGATCTGGTCGTGGACGCCGCGGCGGCGGCCGCGGGGTTCCGGTGCGCGCTGCTGTCCACCCGCCCCGGCGGCACGTGCGTCGTCCGGTCCGTCTACTTCGGAGAGCCGCGCATGCCGTACTTCGCCTTGTACGCGACGGGTCTCAACCTCGTCATCGGACCACCGCACGCGAGCCCGCACGTACCGGACGTGCTGAAGCTCATCGCCGAGGGCATCCTGGACCCGGCACCGATCCTGGCCGGTCCGTTCGGCTACGACGAGGCGGTCGGGGTCCTGCTGGACCCGCCGCCGGGCAAGCCGGTCTTCACGCGCTCGTGAGCCGGGCCGCTCACACCGGTCGGGGCGTCTGCTCGAGGCCGGAGAACACGGCGGCGATCAGGCGCCGCCCCTGTGCGGCGCCCTCGTCGTTGTTCGCCACCCGCCACAGGAAGCTCATCAGCATGATGATGTCCGCCGGGTCGTGCCCGGCGGCGATGGTGCCTTCCGCCACGCAGGCGTCGACGAGCTTCTTGACCGCCGCGGTGGTCGGTGCCCAGGAAGCGTCGATCACGTCCTGGGCGGCGGCGCTGTGCAGCGCGTCGCCGAGGCCGTGCTTGATGCGGATGTAGGCGGAGAGCGTCTCGAACCACTCGACGAAGGCGGCTTTCGCGGACGAATGCCGCTCGAGGACCTCGTCGGCCGTGGTGGTGAGACGTTCGATGTCGTGCTGGTAGGCCGCGAGGATCAGGTCTTCGCGGGTGGGGAAGTGGCGGTAGAGCGTCCCGGCGCCGACGCCGGCGCGCTTGGCGACTTCGCTCAGCGGCACCAGCGGGTTCTGCGCGAACAGCTCGTGGGCGGCCTCGATGATCGCGACACGGTTGCGCGCGGCGGCCTTGCGCTGCGTGCCGTACGTGCCCGGCGTCTGGTCGGTCATGCCTCGATGATGCCCCACGCTTTGACTCGCGGACGATCCTCCGCTAGTTTCGGACCAACATGCGGAGAATCGTCCGCATGTTGGATCCCAGGAGCCTCTCATGCGCTACCGCAAACTCGGCACCACCGGCCTCGACGTCTCGCCCATCGCGATCGGCGCGATGACCTACGGCGAACCCGACCGCGGCCACCCCGTCTGGTCCCTCGGCGAGGCCGACGCGCGTCCGCTGATCAAGCACGCGCTGGACGCGGGCATCAACTTCTTCGACACCGCGAACATGTACTCGAACGGGTCGAGCGAAGAGATCCTCGGCCGGGCGCTGAAGGACTTCGCCGACCGCGACGACGTGGTGATCGCCACCAAGCTGCGTCACCCGATGCGTCCCGGCCCGAACGGGAAAGGCCTGTCCCGCAAGGCGATCATGACCGAGGTCGAGCACTCCCTGCGGCGCCTCGGCACCGACTACATCGATCTCTACCAGGTGCACCGCAACGACCACGCGACGCCGCTGGAGGAGACGCTCGAAGCGCTCAGCGATCTGGTGAAGGCGGGCAAGGTGCGCTACCTGGGCGCGTCGTCGATGTTCGCCTGGGAGTTCGCCAAGGCGCTGCACCTGCAGAAGCAGCACGGCTGGGCCCGGTTCGTGTCCATGCAGGACCACTACAACCTGCTTGCCCGCGAAGAAGAACGCGAGATGATCCCGCTGTGCCTGGACGAGGGCGTCGGCACGATCGTCTGGAGCCCTCTCGCGCGTGGCCGCCTCGCTCGCGCTTGGGACGACGCGAAAACGACCGCCCGCTCGGAAACCGATGGCGGCTACGCCGACCTGCTCTACTCGCCCGCGGAAGAGGCGTCGAACCACGCCATCGTCGACGCGGTCGGGAAGGTCGCGGCCGGCCACGGCGTGAGCCGCGCGTCCATCGCGCTGGCGTGGCTGCACCGCCAGCCGGTCGTCACCGCTCCGCTCGTCGGTGCCGGTTCGACCAAGCAGATCGACGACGCGATCGCTTCGCTGGACGTCGAACTGAGCGACGAGGACGTCCGCGCTCTCACCGCCCCCTACACGCCGCGGTATGACTGGCAGGGCGTCTCGGACGAGGCGACCATGGACGCGATCCGCGCCCGGGTACCGGGAATGGCGCTCAAGTAAGGCTTCGGCGCGGCCGCCCGCTTGTTCGAACGCGGGGATCAGGCCGGTGCGGTCAGGGCTCGCAGCTGGGCGAACGACCGGTCGATGGCGTCGCGCAGGTCGAGGTCTTCGGTGGCGTCGACCCAGTGTTGGAAGGCGACCCGGTACACCGCGGCGCCCGTTTCGGTGGCCAGGGCGGCTTCGGCGGCGGCGATACCTCGACGTCGGAGGCCGTCGGCGAGGGTGGCCGACATCTGGGCGAGCTTGATCAGCTCCCGTTCCCGGAGGTCGGCGTTGGCCATGATCACCGCGTGCCGCTTCCGGGCCAGCTCGCGGTCGTGCCCGATGGTGTCGGCCACGGCGTCGAGTGCGGCCGTGACGATCTCGAGCGTCGACGCCGTGGCGGGCGCCGCTTCCAGTGCGGCCAAGGACTTTTCCTCCAGTTCGGCCGCGGCGTCGAAGAGGACCTCGCGCTTGTCGGCGAAGTAGCGGAAGAAGGTGCGGGCGGTGACGCCGGCCCGCTCGGCGATGTCGGCCACCATGGTCTGCTCGAAGCCGCGCTCGAGGTAGAGGGTCAATGCGGCCTCACGCAGCCGGTCACCGGCTCCTGGCTCCCATCGTCCCATGGGGCCGAGCTTAGTGCGTTCGCGCAGTGATGTCAGCTGATGACATCGGCGTGGTACGGTGATGTCATCAGCTGACATCACCGCCACCGAAAGGGCTGAACACATGTCACCGACCCAAAACACCGCCGAGACGTCCACGTTCATGGTGTTCGCCACCTTGCGTGACGACACGGACTTCGCGGAGTTCGCCGCGCTGCGAGAGGACGAGCAGAAGCAGCTGGAGGTGCTGCGCTCGGCCGGGCGGATCGGCGCCCACCACGTTTCGCCCACCCGGCGGGCGACGTTCGTCGAGGTCATCGCCGCCGACGAGGAAGAAGTCGCGGAGACGCTGGCCACTCTGCCGTTCGCCCGGTTCTTCGACGCCGACGTCTACCCGACCACGCCTCCCGACGCCGCGGAGACCGCCCACCGGCTCGCGATCGCGACTCGGCAGCCCGCTGTTCCCGCAACGACGGCCTGACGGAGAAGGACATGGCGAATCTCAAGGTCGGGAAGTTCCCCGTCGGCAAGGTGCTCATCTCCTTGTCCGCGGCGGGAACCATGGTCGGCGCGTACATCGCCGACTGGAACGAAACCCACATCCACAACCCGGCGTGGCCACCCCACGCCAAGTTCCACAACGCGCAGACCATGAGCATGGGCGTCGGCCTGGGCGTGGCGGCGTTGTACCACTTGTGGAAACCGGGCCGGTCACGCCAGTCGCTGGACAGCGCGGCGGTCATCGCGAGCCTGTACGGGCTCACCCAGCTTTCCGCCGTGCTCTACCCGGGCACCGCCAGCGTCGACCCGCCCCGCGAAGACGACTGGCCGCAGCTCAAGTCCACTTTGCCCAGTCTCGGACTGGTCCTGCTCGGCTACTTGACCGAGCGCCGCCGGATCACCCGGAAATGACGATGCCGTGACTACCGAGGACTGACGATCCCCGGAGCCGGGGCACGACGATCGGGAACAGCCGGCGTCCCGGCCGACACCACCGCGGCGCTCGGGAAAGTCACATCGCGGAGGAGTTCGTCGGTCGCCATCGGCCCGGTATCCGGATGCGTTCGAGAGTGTCACTGTCCGGCGGGTGAGGTGCGCGGGTGGGCGCCGTGGTCGCGGCGGATGGTGACCTCGACCACAGGGCCGGCCATGAAATAGGTAAACGAGTCATGCTTATTTCATGACTTGGCTCGCCACCACGCGGTACGGCCTCCAGCCCGCCCCGGGCGGGCTGGGGTTCGTCCACGACCTGCTCAACACCCGGTCCGCCGGCCGCCCCCGGCAGCCCGACCTGCTCGCCGACGTCGCGTCGGCGCGGCACTGGGCCGACGAGGCCCTCGCGGCCTGGGCCGGGGAAACCGGGCAGGACGTGCCGGTCGCTCTCGGCGAGGGCGACCTCGACCCGCTGCGCGACCTCCGCGTCGATCTCCACAACCACGTGGCACGGCCGGACGGACCCGGGCCGGAACACCAGGCCGGCGTGCTTCTGCGGCTCGGCCCGGACGGCCGGGTCCGGCCGGAACCGCGTGGCGCCGGCTGGCGGGCGTTGGCGTCGGTCGCCCTGATCGCGATCGCGGAAGCCCAGGCCGCCGACACCTGGCGCCGGCTCAAGGCCTGCCGCAACCCCCGGTGCGAGGCCGCGTTCTTCGACCGCTCGCGCAACAACAGCGGCACCTGGCACGACGTGCGCGTCTGCGGCAACCCGGCCAACCTGCGTGCCTACCGCGCCCGGCAGCGCTCGGAAACAACTGAAAACTGAACACCTATTTCGGAGGTATGCGATGCGCGCGATCCAGTACGACGAGTTCGGCGACTACGACGTCCTCAAAGCCGTCGACGTCCCGATCCCGGTACCCGGCCCCGGGCAGGCCCTCGTCCGGATCACCTTGGCGGGCGTGAACCCGTTGGACGACACCGTCCGCCGCGGCAAGCTCCCCGCGGCGGCCGTCCGGCCGCTGCCGATCCGGCCCGGCGGGTTCGGCGTCGGCGTCCTCGCCGAGCCCGGCGCGACCGCGTTGCCGGCCGGGACCCGCGTCGTGCTCAGCGGCGGCCGGTACGGCGTGGGCGCCAACGGCACGTGGGCCGAGTACATCGCCGTCGACTCTCAGCACGTCTTGCCCATCCCGGACGACGTCGACGACACCGCCGCCGCCGCGCTCACCGCCGCGACCGGGCACCTCACCGCTTACCTGGCACTCACCGAACTCGCCCGGTTCCGCCCCGGGCAGTCCGTGCTCGCGCCCGGCGTCGGCGGCGGTGTCGGGCAAGGCGGCGTGGACATCGCCCGGGTGCTCGGCGCCGGCGCGGCGATCACCACCGCCACCACGACCGCGAAGGCCGAACGTGGCCGCGCGGCCGGGTTCGAGGTGATCGACCTGTCCACCGAGTCCCTCCGCGACGGCGTGCACCGGCTGACCGGCGGCCGGGGCGTCGACATCGTCCTCGACGGCATCGGCGGCTCCGTGACCGCAGCGGCGCTGGGCGCGCTCGCCGTGGACGGCACCCTGGTCAGCATCGGCTACGCGGCGGGCACCCGCACCGAAATCGACGTCACCGACCTGATCTGGAAGAACACCCACATCCACGGCTTCCGGTTCGCCCTGTTCACTCGAGAGCAGATCAACGCCGCGAACACGCGCTTGCTCGAACTGCTGGGCCGCAAGGAGATCACCGCGCTGGTCGACCGCGTGTTCCCGTTGGAAGAGGCCGCGCAGGCGCAGCGCCACCTCGCCGAGGGCGGCCCGTTCGGCCGCGTCCTGCTGGCCCTGTAGCCGGCCCGCGTCGTCACGGCCTGGGGCCGGGGGAGCGCTTCAGCTGCGCGAGCAGGAGATTCGGATCGTCTCCGGCCAGGTTGGCGCCGTTGGTCACGTAGACGCGGTTCCCCCGAACGGCGACGGCCGTGGTTCCCTGCATGCCGTTTCCGGCGTCCAGCAAGGTTTCCCGGGCGCCGTCCGCGTCCACCCGCACGAGTTCGCTCGCCTGGTTGACCGCGGCGAGGATTTCCGGGCCCCGGCCGGTGAAGTCGAAGTCGTCGATGCCCGCCAGTCCCGCGGCCCGGACCTCGGCGCGGCCGGCGCCGCCGTTCTCCGTCACCGGGATGCGGAGCAGGGTGCCGCGGTCGGAGTTGCTCGCCCACACCGCGCCGTCGTGGATCTTCATGCCGTTGGCGCCGAAGAAGCCGCCGGGCGCCAGCGCCGGGTCCGCCGACCACACGGAAGCGGGGCCGCCGCGCAGCGGGGCCCGCCAGATGCGCCCGCCGGTGGAGTCGGTCACCAGGAACCGGTTCCGCTCGCCGTCGATGACCAGGGCGTTCGGGAAGGTGCCGGCCGGCAACGGCACGACGAGCCGGGGCTCCCCGGACGAGCGGACCCGCCAGATCCCGGTCAGCCCGCCGCGCCCCGAGCTGTAGAGGAAGTACACGGCCCCGCTGCCGGATCGGGCGACCCCGGTGACCACCGGCGTCCCGATGACCGGGGTGGTGCCGCCACCGCCCGGGGGCAACGGCATGGTGACGAGTGTGTGGACGGTTCCGTCCGGTGCGACCCGCACCACCTGACGGGCCGCGATCATGCCGATGACCGCACCGCCACCGGGTTCCGGCGCGATGCTTTCGGCGACCTGGCCCGCGGCCCGGTCGAAGTGGGCGACGACGCGCACGTCGCCCAGCCGGGTGCCGGCGGCACGGTCAGGGCTCGCCAGGGCCGCCGGGGCTGAGGCGACCGCGGCGAGCAGCGCGGTGAACCCGAGCACGGCGGCACATCGCCGCGGCCCGGTGAGTCGGTGGAACGACACGGTTTTCCTTTCGGTCGTGCGGAAGGGGAAGTCCCGGGCAAGGCGGAACGCCCAGCGACCCGCATGAGGTCGTCCGGTGAGTGCCGCTCAGCCCGGGAGGTGTCCGTCGCTTCCGGAGGGGGTGAACCGTTCCTGGCCGAGCACGGCCAGCAGCTCCAGCTGCGAGACCGCGGCGCTGCCGGGCGCGGGGGAGTACACGATCAGGCGCTGGTCCTGCCGGGCGGTGGCGAGGATGTCGAAGTCCAGTTCGATGAGCCCGACCGCGGGGTGCCGGATGCGCTTGCGGTCGCCACTCCGGACCGAAACGTCGTGCCGGGCCCAGAGTTCGGCGAACTCCGCGCTCTCCGCGCGCAACGCCCCGATCAGCTTGCCGGCCGCGGGATCGGCCGGGCGGGCCGCCAGGGTCGCCCGCAGGTCCTCCACCTGAGCCCGGCTCTCGTGCTCGTGGTCTTCGGCGGGGTACCGGCCGCGCATCTCCGGATCGGTGAACCACCGGTAGGTGCAGCTGCGGGCGAGGCCGCGGAACTGCGTCTGCGCCCCCAGCAGCGCGTCCGCCATCGCATTCTGGGCGAGCACGACGTTCAGGTCGGACGCGATCAGGGCGGGCAGGCCCGGCAACCCGTCCACCAGCCGGAGAAGGCCGCGGCTGACGTGCTCGTCACCCCCGGTGCGCGGCGGGGCGTGGTGCCCGGCGAGGCGGAAGAGGTGGTCGCGTTCGTCGATCGTCAGCCGCAGCGCGCGGGCCAGCGCGGTGAGCATCGGGACCGATGGTCGCGGGCCGCGTCCCTGCTCGAGCCGGGCGTAGTAGTCCGGTGACATGCCGGCGAGCTGGGCGACTTCGAAGCGTCGGAGTCCCGGCGTCCGGCGCCGTCCCGCGGCCGCGACACCGACGTTCTCCGGCTGCAGCAGCGCACGCCGGCGCCGGAGGAAGTCCGCGAGTTCGTTCCGTTCCACACTTCCAGGATGACCGCCGCGCGGTGGGACAACCAGGACTCGTCGATACCACCTTCGCGAGGCCGCGCCGGACATCGCGAAAGCGGCTTCGCCGGACTAGGCTCGGATCGAGAGCGAAACTCTTGGACAGTCACGGTCAACGCGGACCCGAGGGAGCCATCGACGTGGTCGAGACGCACGACATCGTTCGCCCGCCCGCCGAACTCAGCGCGGCCCTCGCGGCCATCGGCAGCGCGACGGCCAGCGGCGAGCTCAGCCGCATGGGCATCCGCAGCGCGTTCATCCGGGGCCCGGTTTCGGTGACCCCCGGCGTGCGCGTCGCCGGTCCGGCGCTGACGCTGCAGTTCCTGCCGAAGCGGGAGGACCTCTATCCCGTCGACGAGTACGAAGAACCGGAGAAACAACTGCACCGGCACGTCATGTACCACGCGCAGCCCGGCGACATGATCGTCGTCGACGCGCGCGGCGACATGGAAAGCGGTGTGTTCGGCGAGATGATGCTGACCTACTTCAAGGGCCGCGGCGGCGCCGGCGTCGTGATCGACGGGTGCCTGCGCGACACCGGGGAGGCCAAGCAGCTCGGTCTGGGGCTGTGGATCCGGGGCGCCACCCCGAACTTCCACGCCCAGACCGGCATCGTCCCGGCCGCCGTCAACGTGCCGGTGGCGTGCGGTGGCACGCTCGTCGAGCCGGGCGACATCGTCGTCGCCGACGACGACGGGGCGGTCGTCGTGCCGGTCAAGCTCGCCCCGGCCCTGGTGGCCCACGCCCAGGAACACGCGGACTGGGAGGAGTTCTCCCGGATCCGGCTGTCCGAAGGCGGCGACATGCGGTTGTACTACCCGCTTTCGGACGAAGCGCGGCCCGAGTACGAGCGGTGGCGGGCCGAGCAGGGCCGGGCCTGACAGCGCTTTCCGCCCGGCCTGGCCGTGAGTGTTCAGTCGGGGGAGAACCCGACTGGACACTCACGACTCAGCTCCACAGGCGGTCGTGGCTCGACTCCTTGTCCCAGTGCGTCGTTTCGGCGAAGAACACCGGATCGCGCGGGTCGAGGTGGCGGCGCAGCAGCTCCTCGTTCAGGTCGCCGAACCCCAGTCCTGGGGTCTCCGGCACGGTGATGAGTCCGTCCTGGATCAGCGGGCGGGGGAGCCCGGTGACGAGGTCGCTCCAGAAGTCCACCTCGGCCGCGTGGTGTTCGAGGGCGAGGAAGTTCTCCGTGGCGGCGGCCAGGTGCACGCACGCCATCGTCGCGATCGGCGACGCCGCCAGGTGCAGCGCCATCGCGATCCCGCGCTCCTGCGCGTAGTCACCGAGCCGCTTGGTCTCCGCGATCCCGCCCGCCGTCGCCGGGTCGGGGTGCACGACGCGGATGGCGCCGGCGTCCAGCAGCGGCCGGAAGCCGTCGACGAGGTAGATGTCCTCGCCCGTGCACGTCGGGACGGCGACGGCCGCGGTGAGCTGCCGCCATTGGTCGGTCAGCTGCCACGGGATCAGGTCCTCGATCCAGGCCAGGGTGAACGGTTCCAGCGCGCGGCCGATCCGGATGGCCGAGTCGAGGGCGATGTGGCCGAAGTGGTCGGCGGCGAGCGCGACGTCGTACCCGACGACCGACCGGACGATGTCCACATAGGACACCAAATGCCCGACACCTCGAGCGGTGACCTGGATGCCGGTGAACGGGTGCATCGTCGTCACGTCCTCGCGGGCACCCGGCGGCGCGATCAGCGCACCCGGCACATCCCACAGCAGGTCGATGCCCACGTCCATCTTCAGCATGGTGAACCCGCGCTGCTTGCGCTCCAGCAGCCGGGCGCCCATCGCGTGCGGATCCTGCAGCGACGGCGTGTCCGCGTAGCAGCGGACCTCGTCCCGGAACCGGCCCCCGATCAGCGCGTACGCGGGCACGCCGTACGCCTTGCCGGCCAGGTCCATCAGCGCCATCTCGACGCCGGAGACCCCGCCGCCCTGGCGGCCGTGGAACCCGAACTGCTTGATCTTGCGGAAGATCTTGTCGACGTTGCAAGGGTTTTCGCCGACGAGCCGGCTCTTGAGCACGAGCGCGTAGGTGGCGCTGGCCTGGTCGCGCACCTCCCCGTAGCCGGCCAGCCCCTGGTTCGTGTCGATCCGGATGATCGACGAGCGGAACGGCACGCCGGCCAGGTTGGCCACCCGCACGTCGGTGATCCGCAGGTCGCTCGGCCGGGACGCCGTCGCGACGTGCTCCTCCGTGATCTCGCTCATCCCTTCACCGCTCCCGCGGTGAGGCCCTCGGTCAGGAACCGCTGCCCGAACCCGTACATGAGCACGACCGGGATGCTGATCAGCAGCGAGGCCGCGGCCAGCTGCCCCTGTGGCACGACGTCGCCGAAGATCATCGACTGCATGCCGACGGGCAGCGTCTTGTAGTCGTCCTTGGTGATGAACACGAAGGCGAACAGGAACTCGTTCCACGCGTTCGTGAGCGTGAACAGCGCGACCGCGAGCAGGCCCGGCTTGGCCAGCGGCAGCACGATCCGGCGGAACGCCCCGAACCGCGTGCAGCCGTCGACCAGAGCGGCCTCCTCGAGGTCGGCCGGGATCGACTTGAAGTAGCCGACGAGCAGCCACGTCGCGAACGGCAGGGTGAACGTGGGGTAGGCGAGCACGAGCGACCACAACGAGTCGTTGAGCCCGATCCCGCTCATCAGCTCGTACAGCGGGATGAACAGCAGCGCACCCGGCATCACGTAGGTGAGCAGGATCGTCACCGTGAAGCTCTCCGAACCCCGGAACTTCAGCCGTGCCAGCGCGTAACCGGCCAGCGCCGCGCAGACCACGGCGATCACGGTGGACGCCACCGACACCAGGATCGTGTTGACGTACCAGGTGCCGAACGCGCCCGTGAACAGGTTGGTGAACTGCTCGGTGCTCCACGGGGTCGGCCAGAGGTCGTCGGTGCGCGCGACGATCTGGTCGTCGGACTTGAACGCCGTGACCGTCATCCAGTAGAGCGGGGCGAGCACGAAGCCCAGCAGCCCCACGAGCGCGACCCCCGAGCCGGTGCCGCCGACCACGCGTGCGGCCAGCCGGTTGCCCCGCGTCGCGAGCACGGAGACGACCCGGCCGACGGCGGCCGCCAGCACCACGAACACGCCCAGCACGAGCGCGGCCTTCCACACGATCTGCGGCGACGCCCAGATCAGCACGAGCACCGAGCCCACGACGATCACCCACGGCAGCGCCCGGCGCTGACCGGGAGTGAGCCGCCGGCGCCCCAGGTCGCTCGCGCCCGGCTGGTCGCTGCGGCGCATCATCCGCACGAGGATCACCACGAGGACGGCGATGATCGGCAGCATCACGAGCGTGACCGCGGCGCCCGCGCCCAGCTGCAGCTGCTGGATGGCCTTCGAGTAGGCCACCAGCACGTACGGGGCTGTGGCGTCCCCGGGTCCGCCCTGGGTCATCAGCCAGATCAGGTCGAAGTTGTTGAACGTCCAGATCGACGACAGCAGCACCGTCACGATCATGACGGGACGCAGCCCCGGCAGCGTGATGTGCACGAAGCGCTGCCACGGCGAGGCGCCGTCCATCATGGCCGCCTCGTGGAGACCGCTGTCGATGGCCTTGAGCCCGGCGAGGAACGTCACCGTGAAGAACGGGATGCCCTTCCAGACGTTGACCAGGATGACCGCCGGCATCGCGAGCGCGGGATCGGACAGCCACTCCGCGGGCCACTTGTCGACGAGCCCCAGCGCGGCGAGGGCGGGCCCGATCCCGGAGTCGGTGAGCAGGACGTTGACGCTGCCGAAGATCGGGTCGAGCAGGGACCGCCAGGTGAAGGCCGTGACGACCGTCGGGATCACCCACGGCAGCAGGATCACCCCGGCGATGATCGCCTTGCCGCGGCGCATGTGGTGCAGCATCAACGCCGCGATGAGCCCGAAGACCACCTTGAAGATCTCGGCGTACGCGGTGAAGACGAACGAATTCAGCACGCCCTTGTGGAACAGGGCGTCGCCGAAGAGGGCGGTGTAGTTGTCCAGCCCGACGAAGACCGTCTCCGACCCGTGGCGCTCGGTGGCGCTGGTGAAGATCGAGCTGATGATCGGCACCAGGATCAGGCCGGCGACCAGCACCAGCGTCGGCCCGATGAACACCGCGGCGAGGCGCCAGTCGCGCCCGAGCCTCCGTTGTGTCGGGGTGAGCGAGGACGACGTGGCCGGCGCCGGACGGGCCGGCGCCGACTCTGTCCCCTTGGGACGCAGGATGGTCACTGCCGGTAGCCCTGCTGCTCGAAGATCTGGACGATCCGGCCGTGGGCCGCGGCGACGGCGTCGGCCGGCCGGGTGCCCTGGATGACCGACTGCATCATGTCGGTCAGCAGGTAGGCCGCGGTCGCGGCCTGCTCGCCGGGACTCGGGGCCTGGGGGAACGCGTACCCGGTCTTGGTGGTCACCGGGAGCTGCGCGCGGGTCTGCTCCCGCAACGCGGGGAAGGCCGGGTCACCGCTCGTGTAGTACGGGTCGGAGTCCCACACCTTGCTCCACGACGGGTTGACCAGGCACGGTGCCTCCTTCGCGACCCCGAGCAGCGCGGTCCCGCCGACCATGAACTTCGCCACCACCTTGGCGAGGTCGGGGTTCTTCGCGCCCTTGAACACGACGAACGAGTTGGACTCGCCGAACGCGAGGGGCCGGTCGAGCGCCGGTCCGGTCGCACCGTTGAACACGTGCGTGTTGGCGTAGACCGGGTTCTTCTTGGTCTTCGAGTCGGCGTAGACGCTGAACTGGTTGAGCGTGAGGCCCAGGATCTGGGCCAGCCAGTTCTCGTTGTTGCTCGAGTCGGTCCAGCTGCCGATCCCGGGCGGCAGCATCGGCTTGTACTTCGGGTTCGTGTAGATGTCGCCGATGAACGTGACGGCGGCGACGGTCTCCGGCGAGTTGAACACCACCTTCGTGCCGGTGTTGTCCGCGATCGCCCCGCCGTAGGTGTTGATGACGTTCGCGATGAAGCCGTTGGCGTCGCCGGAGCGGTTCACCGTCAGCCCCCAGCCGAAGCGCCGCTTCGCCGGGTCGGAGACCGCCAACGCGTTGTCGCGCAGCTCTTCCCACGAGTAGTAGGGCTTGAGCGGGAGGCCCTTTTCCTGGTACCAGTCCTTGCGCAGGTACATCCCGGTCGCGATGAAGTGGTAGGGGATCGCGAACCAGCGCCCGTCGAACACGCAGTAGTCGTTCGCCTCCGTCGCGGGCTCCCCGTAAAGCGCTTTCATCTCCTGGACCACGTCGGTGACGTCGGTGAGGGCGCCGAGGTTGTGCAGCTGGCCGACGAACCGCCGGTCGCTCAAGAAGGCCAGATCGCGGTTGGTGCCCGCCTTCACCTCGGCGTCCATCTTCGCGACCATGTCACCGGCGTCGCCGGAGACGAGGTCGTTGCGGACGGTGGTGCCGGTGGCCGAGGCGAACACCTGCAGCGACTTGTCCAGCGCCTTGTTGGCGGCCTCCGAATACAGCTTCTGCGAGAGCATCCCCACCGACCCGCCGCGCAGTTTGGAAGCTTCATCGAGCAGCGCCTGGGGGACCTGGACGTCGACCTGCGGCGCGGGTGCGGGGCCGCTCGAGCACCCGGCGAGACCCAGCACGCCCAGTGCGCTCACCCCCGCGCTCATCCCGAGGAACGTGCGCCTCGACAGGTCATTCTTCTCTTCCATGACAACTCCTCGTACCGACGGGGCGACGGTGCAACCGGCGGGACAGCGAGGCGAGCGCCCCGCTGTGGATCATTCGAGCGTGGATCTTTCAAGCGTGGTCGTTCACGCGGCGAAGGACGCCGAACTGCTGATGCGCTGTCCTGGCAGCCCTTCGAACAACTCGGTCGCGCCGCGCGGCCGCCACAGCGGTACCGGGCCCGCGCCGGGCACGGGATCGAGCGCCAGTGCGGCCGCCCGTTCCGCGGAGTCGAGCGCCCGGTGGACGACCATCGTGTTGGCCACGCTCTGCGCGACGCTGCCGACCGGCCGCACTCCGAACTGGACGGCGTCGGCGAAGTCGACGAGCTCCGCGCGGTAGCCGTTGTCGCTACCGCGGAAGACTGTGGTGTGGGTGGTGGCGTCGGAGCCGCTGCGCGTCACGTGGCGCTCCGATTCGGAACCGGCGAGCACGAGCACGCCCTCGGTGCCGTACAGCCGCATTTCGTTGGGTTCGGGCGGCACCGGGATCTCCGGGTAGGACGCGGTGTAGTTGCCGATGGCGCCTCCCGTGAACACGAGGTTGAGCGCGAGGTCCGACGGTGCGTCGATCGTGCTGTTGGCCGCCTGCACGGCACCGTGCACCCGCGCGATGTCGCCGCAGAGCAACCGGATCTGGGCGATGTGGTGCACGCCGAAGTCGAGGTGCACACCGCCGCGGTACTGCGGCCGGTGCCGCCACGGCGTGCCGCTGAACCCGCCCTCGCGGGGCACCACCCGGCCGGCGTGCCGCCACGCCATCAGGTGCGGGCGCCCGATCGCGCCGCTGTCGAGCAAGGCGCGGGCGTAGCGCAGATCGTCGCGGTAGAAGAAGTTCTCGCCCACCACGAAAGTGCGGTCCGGATGCCCGGCCGCCAAGGCGAGGAAGGCCGCGGCCTGCTCCGCGTCGACGCCGGCCGGCTTCTCGCAGAGCACGTCCTTGCCTGCCGTGAGCGCGTCACGCGCCACTTCGTACAGGTTCGGGATCGGCACCGAGATCAGCACCGCGTCCACGTCGTCGCGAGCCAGCAACGCGGCCCGGTCGGCGACGGCCCGGGCGGGATCGACCCCGCTGTAGCCGGCGAACCGCCGGCGCTGCTCGGCGGAGATGTCGGTGAACGCGGTGACCGCGAACCGGTCGGCGAGCGTGCGCAACGCCGGCCAGTGCAGCTTCTCGACCGCTAGACCGGTGCCGATCAGGCCCAGCCGGATCGGCGGGATCGCTGAAGCTGCCATGCCTCGTCCGTCCTCGTCATCGGTTCCGGAACTCGGTCGTGCAGGGTATTAACGCCGCGGAGCGGCCCGCTTGCTTCGCTGCTCCTTCTCCGCGAGGAGCGTGGAGTAGTTGTTGCTCAAGTGCTTGCGCATCGCCGCGCGGGCGCCCGAGGAGTCGCGCGCCACGAGCGCCTCGTAGATCTCGGTGTGCTGGGCGGTGGCGCGGCGCAGGCCGGCCGGTGCCTCGTTGGTGAGGCGCCGGCTGGCCGTGCCCAGCCAGCGCGCGGAGTACATGATCCGGTCGAGGATGCGGTTGTCGGCCGCCCGGCAGATCTCCATGTGGAATTCGTGGTCGACCTCGAGGTAGGCCTCGGGATCCGCCTCGAGCGCCGACATCCGCTCGATCTCGTTCCCGAGCCGGGCCAGCGTTTCGTCGGTGATGCTGACCGCGGCCATCGCGGCGAGTTCCGGCTCGAGCAGTACGCGCATCTGGTGCAGTTCCTGCAGCAGTTCGTCGACGATCTCCGTCGGCAGCCACTCGATCAGCAACGGGTTCAGGTAGTCCCATTCCGCGCGGGGACGCACGACGACGCGGCGGCCCTGCGCGACGTCGACGATGTCGAGCGAGGCGAGGATCTTGAGCGTCTCCCTCGCCACCACGCGGGACACCCCGAACTCCTGGGTGATGTCGAGCTCCGACGGGGCCCGGCCGTCCTCGATTTCGCCGCGCACGATCCGCCGGGTCAGGTGGGCCGCCACCTGTACCGGAAGGGTCCGGACCTTGACAGCGTCCGGAGACTCTTGTCTCCTTTGCATGTCAGCAGCTTATAGGACAAGTTAGACATTGCGACAGTCCCGTTCTTCGGCACTACTCAGCGGCAGGAGTGCAATGCGGATCGTGAACGTCACGACAGCCGTGGTGGCCTACCACGGCCAGGCCACGCTGGTGCGGATCGACACCGACGAGGGCATCAGCGGATTCGGCGAGGCCAATCCCGATGCCGGCGCGGGAGCCGTCGTCGGAATGATCAAGGACCTGACGCCCCTCCTGATCGGCGAGGACCCGCGCAACGTCGAGCGGTGCTGGGAAAGACTGCGCCGCAGCAAGGTTTTCGCGGGCCCTCAGGGCGGCGTGTTCGTGATCGCCTTGTCCGGCATCGAACTCGCGCTGTGGGACCTCGCGGGCAAGGCCGCGGGCCAGCCGGTGTACCGGTTGCTCGGCGGCAAGTTCCGCGACCGGATCCGCCTCTACGCCGACTGCGGCGACGGCGACGACCCGGCGGGCTCGGTCGCCGGGTGCGTCGACCGGGCGCAGCGGATGGTCGCCGAAGGCTTCACCGCCCTCAAGTTCGACATCGACGACCTGCACCACCCGGCCAAGTTCGACGCCTTCAACCACACGATCAACGCCGCCGAGCTGCACTCGATGGTCGAGCGCGTGGGCGCCGTCCGGGAAGCGATCGGCCCGGACGTCGATCTGGCCATCGACCTCCACGCCCGTTACGACGTGCCGAGTGCGTGCCGGATCTCGTGGGAGCTGGAGCCCTTCAACCTGATGTGGCTCGAAGAGCCGCTGCCGGCGGAGAACATCGACGCGCTGGTCCGGGTGCGCGCGCAGACCCGCACCCCGATCTGCGCGGGAGAAAACCTGTACCTGCGCTGGGGATTCCGCGAGCTGCTCGAACGCGGCGCCGTGGACGTCATCGAGCCGGACGTGCCGAAGTGCGGCGGCCTCGCCGAGGCCAAGAAGATCGCCAACCTCGCGGAGCTGCACTACATCCCGTTCGCCCCGCACCTGGTGTCGACGCCGCTGGGCACGATGGCGACGTCGCACCAGTGCGGAGCGATCCCCAACTTCTTCGTCCAGGAATGGCACGCTCTCGAGGAGCGCGCGGTGTGGGACAGCTACGTCCACGCCCCCGACGGGAGTGGCTCGATCGTCAAGGACGGCTACATCACGCTGCCCGACACTCCCGGCATCGGCGTGGAGCTCGACATGGACGGCGTCCGGGCGAACGCCGTCGCGGGTTACGGGATTTTCGAGTAGCCGCTCACCCTGCCCGGCAGGTCCGGAGGTAGCTGAGGAACGAGGCCTGCAGGCCGGTCACGTGGGTTTCGCTCAGGACCGCGCTGGTGACGGTGTCGCCGCGTGAGATCAGGCGGTGCAGGACGGTGGCCGTGTTCTTCGCGAGGTTCTGGTAAACGGCCAGGTCGCCAAGCAGCTCTTGTTCGTTGAGGGTCACGTGGAGCTGGGCGGCCTGCTGCCGGTCACCCATCTCCTTGAGCTGGGCGAAGATCCGGCTGTCTTCACCGGTGACGCCGGGGCTGCCCGCTCCGACGCTCTCGAAGAGCGTGCTGCCGGTGAGCCAGGTGTAGAGGCTGAAAAGTCCGCCGTAGGAGTAGCCGAAGAGGCCGTGGCCGCTCGTGGCGGTGCCGTAGTCGCGTTCGATCCGCGGGTGCAGTTCCGCGGTGAGGAACTCCAGGAACGCATCGGCGTGGGTGTCGCGCAGTTCGGCGAGGTAGGCGTCGGCTTCCTCGCGGGTCCTCGCGCCCGCCTGCACTCCCAGCTCCACGGCATCGATGAGCTCCTGGGCGACGGGCTCGCCGGGGGGCACGAGGTCCCGGTTGCGCAGCCGGTCCCAGTGCTGCGCTTCCTCGCCCGCGTAGCCGACGCTGACCTGGATGTAGGGCTGGATCCGCTGCATGGGGTCGAGCTGGGTGACGATGAGCGGAGCCGTCATGCCCACGGCCCAGTTGCCGTCGAGCACGTACACGGCAGGCGCTGGTGTCGTGGCGGGGTCGTAGCCGGGTGGGGTGGTGACCCAGACGCCGTAGTCGTGCCCGCCGCCCGAGCGCATCTCGAAGTAGTCGGTGTCGGCGAGGCAGCCCTGCCACATGGTGCTCATCGGAGGTCCTTCACAACTCGGCCGGCCTTGAGAACGAGGACGGCGTTGGCGGGGTCGGCGAAAAGTTTCGGATCTTCGAGCGGGTTGCCGTTCCAGAGCACGAGGTCGGCCTGCATGCCGGAAGCGATGACGCCGACTTGGCCGGACAGGCCGAGGATCTCGGCGTTGGTCTTGGTGGCCGCCACGAGTGCTTCCATCGGCGTCTCGAGTTCTGCGCGCAGCTTGAGTTCTTCGCCTCGGCGGTCCTGAGCCGGGCCGATGAGATCGGAACCCAGCCCGATCCGCACCCCGGCCTCCTTGGCGACGGCGAGCGCCTCGGTCATCCGCTCACGAACGCCCTGCACCCGCTCGCGGGTCGACTCGCCGAGGCCGGCTCCGGCGGTGTCGTGCAGCAGTTGCTCGACGACGGCGAACGTGGGCACGAGGGCGACGTCGCGGGTGGCCATCAGGGTGGCCGTGGACTCGTCGAGGTCGGTGCCGTGTTCGACACAGCGCGCCCCGGCCTCGACGGCGTTGCGGATGCCGTCGTTGTTGTGGGCGTGCACCGTCACGTAGGTGCCGCGTGCCGTGGCTTCCTGCACGGCGACGGCGATCTCTTCCACGGTGAACTGGGTGTCGGTCAGCCGGTCGTGCGCGCCGACCACGCCGCCGGTCACGCAGAGCTTCAGGAAGGAGGCTCCGCGGCGGAAGGCCTCGCGCACGTTGCTTCGCAGCTCGTCCGCGTTGCCCGCCATCATGGACAGGGCGCACAGGCCGGGGACGTGGTGGCTGCTCCACAGCTCGGTGGGCTCCCACTCGGCTCCGTAGTAGCCGTGCCCGCCGGTCTGGCACTGGACCGGTCCGCACGACAGGACGCGGGGTCCTCTGACCTTGCCCTTGGCGATCGTGGTGACGACGCCGCCGTCGATCCCGCCGGTGTCCCGGACGGTGGTGAAGCCGGCGTCGAGCGTCGCGCCGGCCGTGGCGAAGATGTCGGCCGCGAGCTCGGCGGCGCTGATCCGGAACGAGAACTGCGGCTGGATCGGGCTCGACAGTCCCAAGTGGACGTGAGCGTCGATCAGGCCGGGCGTCATCGTCAGGCCGCCGGCGTCGAGGCGTTCGCCGGGTGCGCTGGAGGCGCCCAGCTGGGTGATACGCCCGTCTTCGACGGTGACGCCGACGTCGACGGGGTCACGACCCGACCCGTCGGCGACCGTCGCACCGGCTATCTGAAAAGGTCCCACAAGCCATGTCCTCCATCGTCGGTCTTTTCCAATGGATAAACTGTGGGAGTGATCCTGTCAAGCACGGAACGCACCGGCGACGCGCGTGAGCGTCTCCTGGCCCGGCTTCTCGACGCCTTCGACGAGGCCCTTCCGGCACCGGAGGTGTCCCTCCGGGAGGTCGCTGCCCGGGCGGGGACCAGCCACGCCCTCCTGCGCTACCACTTCGGGTCGCTCCCGGGCGTCCTGGCGGCCATGCTCAAGGCGCAGCGATCCCGGGACAACGAGGCGCTTTTCGAGGTGGCCCGGCAAGGCACCTTCGACGACCTCGTCGTGGCGATCTGGCGGACCTACACCCGCCCGGAGCAGCTGTCGCGCGTCCGCGGCTTCTTCCACGTCGTGGGCCTGGCCGCGTACAACCCGGAGAACTTCCGCGAGTTCATCGACTCGCTCGACGACCTGACCAAGATCCTGGCCTCGCTCGCGGAACGCGAAGGGCGCGGCGCCGAGGAAGCGCTGACCACGGCCTCCGTCACCATCGCCGCCATTCGCGGCCTGCTCCTGCAGGAGGTCCTGACTCCGGCGGCCCACTCCGAGGACGCGGTCGCCTTGATCCTGCGCATGAGCAAGGGCTGATTCACGGAATCGGCGTCACGCACCGGCAGGCACCGGCCGCGTGGCTGACCCGGACCGGATCGGCCGGCGAAAACTCCCCGTGTTCCCCGTCCTCGAAAGCGATCCCGATGATGTCGGGCGAAGGCGGGTCGAGCACCGTTGCGCGCCGGACCCGGCGGCGGCCGTTCGCCGGGTCCGGCGCGCTGAACACCAGTACCCGGTCGCCTGGGGTGAAGTGGCTCCAGTAACCGCTTTCTGTAGTGCTCCAGGCGGCCGTGAACGCCTGCCGAACCACCGTGAAGTCCGCACCCAGCGCTACCGCCAGCCGCAGCAGGACGGACTTCGGCGGGGGAGCGGCCGGAGTCTCCTCCGGCTTGACCCACGACCGCAGGTACCGCGCGGGAATTCCCGCACTCTCGGCGATCGCCTGGACCGTCCACCCGGGACGGAAGCACGCGAAGAGCTCGGCGACGCGCGACTCGGGGTCCGCACTCATGTGATCGTCGCCCAGAAGCCGGTCAGGACCGCGGCGCCGCGAGCCGGGTCTTCGGTCATCCACCAGTGGCCCAAGCCTTCGAGGACCGCCACCTGGGCACCCGCGCGGCCGGCGGCTCGACGGCGTTGCTCTTCGGTGCCGACGACCTGGTCTGCGGTGGCCAGGATCGCCAGCCCCGGCCGCTGCGCCGCGCGTTCCAGATCCAGCCCGAGCCCGCGGGAGCCCGGATCGGCGGTGGACCGGTACAGCGCGAGGACCGCCCGCCCCATCGCCGCGTCCTGCCCGGCCGCGACGCGAGCCGCGACCGACCGGCCCATTCCCCGCTGCACCAGCACTTCCGCGCGCTCCTCGGCCGTACCGCCGAACCGCGCCGCGACGTCGGCTTCGCCGATACCCGGCGTCTGCCACCGGCGCGCCAGGTCGTGCCACCGGTAGCCGGGGTCGTAGGTCCCGAGCACGTCGCTGACCCAGCTGCGGACGAGGTCCGGGCGGCTCAGCACCACGTTCACGACGTGGCCGCCGCCGCAGTCGTGCCCCACCAGGTCGACCGGCTCGCCCAGCGCCGTGAGCTCCTCGGCGAGCCAGTCCCGGTAGTCCGCCTGGGTGGCGCCGAACCCGGCGGGCAGCGGCGCGCCGAAGCCGGGCGGGGACAGGCAGATCAGATCGGACCGGACGGCCGCGAGCTCGGCCAGCAGTGGCTCCCAGACCGCCGCCGTCTCCGGATTGCCGTGGACGAAGACCGCGGGCATCAGACGGCGACCGGTGTGGTCGGCTGCAGGACCGCTTCCAGCAGCGCTTCGCTGCGCAGGTGGGCGGCCGCTTGGTACTCGGGGTCGCGGATCATGGCGGCGAACGCCCGCCGGTCCGGGTAGCGGACCAGCACCACCATGTCCCAGGCCTGCCCGTCCTCGGCGACCAGTGCTCGCCCGCCGTCGCCCAGGTACTCCAGGCTCAGGCCGTAGCGGGCGTTGATCGACCGGCCGAGGGCCTCCGCGTAGCGCTGGTAGCTCTCGCGGCCGCCGTCCGGACGGAAGCGCAGCAGGTTGAGCATCACCACCGGGCCGCCCGGGTCGTCGGCCAGCAGGGCGTCGAGTGCGCGGTCGTCGATTTCGATCATCGGAACCTCCTGGTTTCGGTACTCGCTCGTCAGCGTACACATACTTGTTGGTCGACACGCAAGTTACTTTGCTAGACTTCGGCGCATGGCCACCACTCGTCGCACTCAGCAGGAACGTCGAGACCAAGCCGAAGCCGCGCTGCTGGCGGCGGCCGCCGAACTGGTCGTCGAGCAGGGGGTTCGTTCGCTGACGCTGGCGCGAGTCGGGCAACGCGCCGGCTACAGCCGCGGCATCGTCACCCACCACTTCGGCGGCAAGCAGGCGCTGGTGGAGCGGCTCGCCCGGGCGACGCAGGCCGGGTTCGTGCCGGGCCTCGGCGATCTGCCGCCCGGGCTCGACCGCCTCCTGCGGCTGGTCGACGGTTACCTCGGCGAACTGGCCCGTATCGGCGTGTTCAATCAGGCCTTTTTGCTGTTGTGGGCCGAGGCCGCCACGCAACCCGACTTGGCCGCGATCTTCCGCGAGCGCGACGACGCTTTCCGCGCCGACCTGCGTGCCGACGTCGAGGCCGGCATCGCGGAGGGTGTGATCGACCCCGGTCTGAGGCCGGACGATGTCGCGATCGCCATCGTAGGACAGTTGCGCGGGATCGCCCTGCAGCGGCTGCTGGACCCGCGTGGTGTCGACGTCGAGCGGATGCGGGGGAGTGTCACCGGCTACTGGCGCCGGGCACTCGCCCCGGCATAGCCGCTTGCGCCTCGGCAGGGGCCGCCTTGACCAATGTCAGGATCCTGACATACAGTGATTCATGTCAGGAACCTGACATGAACAGAAGGAGCAGCGCCATGCCCGTCACCGGCCCCGACTTCATCTCCCTCCAAGCGCGCGACCTCGCCGCTTCGCAGGCGTTCTACGAGCAGTACCTGGGCCTCGTCCGCTCGCCGGCCGGACCTCCGCACGCCGTGGTCTTCGAGACGAAGCCGATCACGTTCGCACTCCGCGACATCGTTCCCGGCACGGATCTGGCCTCCGTAGCCCAGCCGGGCATCGGTGCGGCGATCTGGCTCCACGCGACCGACGTCCAGGCCATCCACGACGCGCTCGCCGCCGACGGCCACACGATCGTCGCCGCGCCGATCGACGGCCCCTTCGGCCGGACCTTCACGTTCGCCGACCCCGACGGCTACCACGTCACGCTCCACGACCGCACCTGACAGCCGGACGCCGCCGAGGAGCAGGCTGGGGAGGGCTGGTCCGGCGACGGGGTCAGGTTTCGCGTAGTCCGGCCGCGGTCAGGGTGAGGCGCCGTACCGGCGATTCGACTGCGGTGTTCGCCGACGTGGTCACGGCCGGGGGAGAGGCGATCCGATCGCCCGGACGGCCCGGCGACGGGCGTCAGGTTTCGTGCAGTCGGGCCGCGGTCAGAGTGAGGTGTCGCACCGGTGCCTCGGTCGCAGCGTCAGCGTCGCGGGCCGGTGCCGCTTCTTCCGGCCGGCGGTGGTCGCGGCCCCGGGGGAGGGGTGATCCGATCGCTCGGACGGCCCGGCGACGGGGTCAGGTTTCGTGCAGTCCGGCTGCGGTCAGAGACAAATGCCGCACCAGCGCCTCGGCCGCGGCGTCGGCATCACGCGCCAGTGCCGTTTCCTCCAGCCGGCGGTGCTCGCCGATGTGGTCGCGGCCGGGATTGCGGTGTGCCGACCAGCGGCGGGCCAGCTCGCTCGCCGTCCACATCCGGTCGAACGTCTCCAGCAGGATCGGGTTGCCGCACCCCTCCAGCAGTGTGCGGTGGAACACCCGGTGGGCTTCCGACCAGGCAGCGCTGTAGTAAGCGCCCTCCTCCGGCTCGAACGGCGGCGTGCGGGCCAGCCGGTGGTGGGCGGCCCGGACGCGGGCTTCCCAGTCGAGGTCGCCGCGCTCGATGGAGGTGCGCAGCAGGACCGGTTCGAGGGTTCGGCGGGCGTCCATGACCTCCTGCCACCGGCGGTCGGAGAAGGCCGGGACGGCGAAGCCGCGGTTGGGCAGCCGGTCGGCGAGGCCGTCGCCGACCAGGCGCACGAGCGCTTCGCGCACGACAGCCAGGCTCACGCCCTGCCGGCCGGCGAGGTCCTGGGGTTTGAGTGCCTCGCCGGGCTTGTGGTCGCCGCGCATGATCGCGTCCTTCAGGTGCGCGTAGACCTGCTCGGAAAGCATCGGTTTCCCCGAGGGGTGGGCAGTCCCTGGCATGGCTTCAGCATAGACGATCGGACAGATAATCGATTATCCGTGTTATGGTCGATCAGTAAGCGACGGAGCGGCCGGAGCCGCCTCCGTGGATCGGCTTGGAAGGAAGCACGCGATGAGCGCCAACGACCCGTTCGCCCGCCTCCCGGAGGCGGCGGCCTTCGTGGTCACCAGCAGCACCGTCACCGACGGCGCGGCTTTGCCACCCGCACAGTTCTCCGGCATCTTCGGCGTCCCCGGCGGACAGGACCTCTCCCCGCAGCTGTCCTGGAGCGGCGCCCCGGACGGCACCAAGAGCTACGCCGTCACCGTCTACGACCCCGACGCCCCCACCGGCTCCGGATTCTGGCACTGGGCGGTCGCCGGCATCCCCGCCACCGTCACCGAACTGCCCGAGGGCGCCGGCGACGACACCGGCTCGGGCCTGCCCGAGGGCGCCTTCCAGCTGCCCAACGACGCCCGCGCGACCCGCTTCCTCGGCGCCGCCCCGCCGGCCGGGCACGGCCCGCACCGCTACTTCGTCGTGGTGCACGCGCTCGACGTCGAGTCGGTCGACGTCCCGCCCGACGCCACCCCGGCCTTCCTCGGCTTCACGATGTCCTCGCACACCCTCGGCCGCGCCGTCCTGATCGCCACGGCGGAAACGCCGGGGCCCGACGAAAACCGGGACCGCATCGAGGTTTCCCGGCTCATCCCCGCCTCCGCCGACGCCGTCTTCGCGGTCCTGACCGACCCGAAGGGCCACGTGGACATCGACGCGTCGGGAATGCTCATCGACGCCGAAGGGGAACCGGTGAAGCAGCCCGGCGACCGGTTCCTCGTCCACATGGACCGCGAAGCCCTCGGCGACGTTCCCCTGGGCAAGTACGACGTCGAAGTGGTCATCACCACGCTCGTCCCGGACGAGGAGATCGCCTGGACCGTCGAAGGCCGCGTCCGGCCCCATGCCCGGCACCTCTACGGCTACCGGCTGGAGCCGGCCGAGGGCGGCACCCTGGTCACGTCGTACTACGACTGGTCGGAAATCGGCGAGGAGTGGAAGCGGCGCCTCGTCTTCCCGGTGGTTCCCGAGTCCGCATTGAAGGCCACGCTCGGAATCCTCGAGCGCACCGTCCGCCGGCGAGCCGCCGCCTGACCCTCAGGCCGGGGTGATCGGCCCGGTCAGGCAGTGCTGCACGAGGGCGCCGAACGTGGTGACCAGCTCGTCGACGGACGCGGACGCGATCGGTTCGATCTGCGCGATGTACCGGGCCACCGCGAGACCCAGGAGCTGGACGTCGACCATGCCCGCCCGCCGCCTCGCGTCCGGGGTGCCGAGCAGCGCCGCGAGCCGGCCGGTGATCTCGCGGTCGATGAACTCGCGCAGGAGCGCCGCGGACCGGGGGTCGGTGGGAGCCGACCGGGTCAAGGTCACCAGCGGCAGGTGGTCGGACTTGTCGAGGTTCTCCACGAGCGTCCGGACGATGCGCTCGCCGATGGTGGCGAGGTCGCCGGCGAAGATCGCCTCGAGGGCCGGCGGGACGTCGCCGGACATGTCGGTCACGGCGCCGAACAGGCCCTGTTTGGTGCCGAAGAAGTAGAAGACCATGGCCGGGTCGACGCCCGCCGCGGTGGCGATCGCGCGCACGGTCGTGCTGGCGTAGCCGTGCTCGTGGAACAGCTCGCGGGCGATCCGCAGGATCCGCTGCTTGCTCTCCGCGCCGGACCGCCAGCGTCCGGGGCGACTGCTGTTGTCGTGCTCTGTCATGACCCCCGAAGCTTAGCACCCTTTCTTCATCGGTCGGTGGAGTTTTGCCCGAACTCGCCGTACGGTGTTCTTCATCAGGCGATGAAGAATGGGGATGGTGACATGCGGGTGGTGGTGGCCGGCGCCGGCTTGGGCGGGTTGACCCTCGCGCACGGGTTGCGCCGGGAGGGGATCGACATCGCGGTGTACGAGCGGGACACCGCGTCGGGACGTCCGCAGGGGGTCAGCCTGCACGTCGACGAGCGCGGCGCGTCGGCGCTGCGTGCGTGCCTGCCTCCGGCGCACGTCGCGATGGTGGAGGCCACGACGGGAGGTCCGCGCGAACAGACACTGACACTGTCCGATGTGGACGGAGAGCTCGCCGTCACGGGTGCGCTGCCCTCCGACGGCACGGCGGGGCGGGCCCGGCCCGGCCGGCAGGTCCACCGGCCGCTGCTGAAGGCGGTGCTGCTGACGGGCCTGGCCGACGTGGTCCGGTTCGGCGCCGAGTTCACGCGGTTCGAGCGGCGCGCCGACGGCACGGTCCGGGTGTGGTTCGCCGACGGCCGCACGGACACCGCCGACGTGCTGGTCGGCGCGGACGGGATCGGGTCGGCCGTGCGCCGCCGGCACCTGCCCGATCTGCGGGTGGTGGACTCGGGACGCCGGATGATCATGGGCGCCACCCCGCTGCGTGCCGTGCTCGGCACCGGGCTGCCCGGCCTGATCGGCGACAACCCCGCCGCCGCCCACGTGCGGGGCACGATGATGGTGCTGGGCGTCCTGCGGTTCACCGAACCACCCTGGATCGCGCGGCAGCGGTGGTTGCCCGCCCTGCGCCGGAGCGCGGTCGACGGGCTCGAGGACTACGTCATGTGGGCGTTGCCCGTCACGCGGGAGGAACTCGGCCGGGCCGAGCCGTGGCACCGGGCCGGGGAGCTGACCGCGGACCTGCCCGCAACTCTGCGATCGGTCGTCGCCGAGGCGTGGCCGGACCGCACCGTCGCGCTGCGCATCGGGCACATCCCGCCGATCCCGGCCTGGTCCGCCGGTCCGGTGACGGTGCTCGGCGACGCCGTCCACCTGGCCCCGGGGTTCGGGGGCAACCTGGCGATGCAGGACGCGCACCGGCTCTGCGAGGCACTGGCCGGGGCGCACCGCGGCAGGCTCGGCCTGCTCGACGCGATCGGCGCCTACGAGGACACGCTGCGCCGCACCGGTTTCCCGGCTGCCGGCGCGAAGGCGGGCGTATGAGCCTCGGCCTGGTGACGCAGAAGTCGCTGTCGTTGTTCAGCGCGGTCGGTGGCTGGCGCACGGTCGCCGAAGGCGTCGCGTCGCGGGCGCTGTTCCTCGTCGCGTACCTGGTGACCGGGCAGGTGCTGACGTCCGCGCTGGTCGCGGTCGGCGGCGTGGTGGTGCTGGCCGTGGTGCGGCTGTGCACCGGCGGCAAGGTCTGGCAGCCGGCGATCGGGGTGCTCGTGGTCGCGGCGTCCGCGGTGCTGGCCGGAACCACCGGCAACGCGGCCGACTTCTACCTGTCCGCCGTCGTGGTGCAGGCGGTGGGCGGTGGGCTGTTCCTGGTTTCGCTGCTGGTGCGCTGGCCGGTCATCGGCGTGGTGCTGGGCACGGTGCGCGGCGAAGGCGTCGCTTGGCGACGCGATCGCCGGCAGCGGCGCCGGTATGCCGTGTGCACGGCGGTGTTCCTGGCGAAGTTCGCCCTCGCCACGGCGGTGCTGGTGCCGCTGTACTCGGCCGGGACGGTGCTCCCGCTCGGCGTCGCCGCCACGGTGCTGGGAGGTGCCCCCGCCGCCGGTGTTTGCGTCTACGTGTGCTGGCGGATCCTGCGCGAAGACCCGGGGATGGCCCGGTAGCAGTGCGCCCCAAGGCGGCCTTCGGTGCGTGTGACGCACCCAATGTGGCCTTCGGTGCGTCAGACGCACCCAAGGGCCCATTTGGGCGGTTGCGAAAAGCTCTGAAATGCAATGCACTCAA